>JAQVSV010000036.1 GCA_028700325.1 Elusimicrobiaceae bacterium
TTTAACAACTGGTTTAAGATTGTGGTAGAATAAGCCAAGGGAATCCTCCGTCGGTAAAATAGTTAACTAACAAAACAATTCTACCAAACGAAGGGTTCCCCCCTAAATTTTTACCGGACAGGTGTGGTATAATATATAAACGTGTGCGTGCGAAGAACGCAGGAGAGGCGGTGCATTGATGAGGACGAATCCCCATATCCTAGAAATAAATATCAGAACCTGGCTGAACCATCTGCGCGGGAAATACGGAGCGGAAATTTCTCTTGTTTCGATACCTGAACATGAGTGGCTGGCTTTCAAACGGCTGGGGTTCGACGCGGTCTGGCTGATGGGTGTATGGACGCCCAGCCCCGCCGCCCGCGAGATAGCCCGCCAGCATGAGCCTATTCTCGAAAATATCCGGAAAATCAGCCCCGATTTTAAAGTTGAAGACGTTGACGCTTCTCCTTACGCTGTTTATGACTACCGGCTCAATCCCGCGCTGGGCAAACCCGACGAGCTGAGCCTGCTGCACGGCAAGCTTAACGGCATGGGGCTGAAGCTTATTCTTGATTTCGTTTCCAACCACCTTGCGCGCGACCATGCGTTTCTGTCCGAATGCCCCGAATGCTTCATCCGGGGCACCGACGACGACGCCGCGCACAACCCCGGTTTTTTCTTCAAAGGCCCGGACGGCAAAACCTGGTTCGCGCACGGCCGCGACCCGAATTTCGCGCCGTGGACCGACACGGTGCAGCTCAATTATTTCAGCGACCGCGCTCGCGCGCACATGCTGCGGACTCTGCTGGAAGTAGCGCAGGTATGCGACGGCGTGCGCTGCGACATGGCCATGCTGACGCTCAACGACATTCACCGGGAAACCTGGGGCTGGCTGCTGAACCGGCAGGGCTTTACTGAAAAAGGCGAGTTCTGGCAGGAAGCCATCAGCCGCGTGCGCGAAGAGCATCCGCTGTTTACGTTTCTGGCGGAAGTTTACTGGGGTCTGGAATGGCATATCCAGCAGCTTGGGTTCAATTACACTTACGACAAAGTGCTTTATGACCGGCTGCGCGGCACGAACGCGCAGGATGTGAAGGGCCATCTGTACGCCGAATCGCTGTATCAGAAACGCTCGCTCCGGTTCATTGACAATCACGACGAGGAAGCCGCGCTGGTTGCGTTCGGGCGGGAAAAATCGGTTGCGGCGGCGATAGTGATGTCTACGCTGCGCGGAATGCGGCTGTTCAATCACGGGCAGATTCTCGGTTCCTCTAAACGGGCGCCGGTGCAGTATCTGCGGGGCGATTATCAGGGCGATCCGGAAATACGCCTGCGATATGAGCGGTTGCTTGACGTGGCGGACGATTCCGCGTTTCACGGCGGGGAATGGTCGCTTGTGGAGCTCGGCCCGGCCGCGAAAGACGACAGCAGTTTCCGCGAAATACTTTCCTGGAGCTGGACCCAGATGCGCACGATCAAGTATGTGCTGGTTAACTATTCCGGCGGATATGCGCGTGCAAGGCTGCCAGTCAAACCCGGTCCGCGCGGCGCGGAATATACTTTTTACGACGAAATAAGCGACCGGTTTTTCACCCGGCCGGTTGACGAGGTGCGCAACCAGGGCCTGTATATAGAGCTGCCGCCCTACGGCGCGCATCTGCTGGATCTGGAGTTCTGACAGCCATACGCGATTAAAAACCGGGCCGGCAGACGCCGGCCCGGTTTTTTTACGGCGCGCCGGCAGTGAAACGGGCCGGGAAGCCGGGCCCGCGCGGACAGCAGCGATAATGGCCGGCCCGGCCTTGCAAAACAAAAACGACAACCTTTTTGGAGGTTGTCGTCAGTGGTTTGCTGCCGTTTATCTGGAGCGGGCGAAGGGAATCGAACCCTCGTCTCAACCTTGGCAAGGTCGCGTTCTACCATTGAACCACGCCCGCAAATCTGTATTTATTATAACACAAAAATTTTCCGGCTGACAAGCGGTTTTCTCCGCGCAGGGCGGTGTCCGGTTCCATGAAATTCAGGAGACGGAGACAGTGCGGCGTTTGCATCAAGCGGAAAGCATTGGCGTCGGTCGGCCACAGGCCAATTAGCGGGAACTGGCGGGCACCCGTGTCGCGCCGGCCCTGCCCGTTTATTGATTAAGACTGGAACACCGCACTATGGTTACAGTGCCTGCGCCATAAGATGCATATATTGCGCCTTCAGTTCCCGCGGGTCCGGGGGCTGGCCAAGGTGTCCGCACCGGTAGCGTTTGCAGTAGGCGCCGTCCGTAACATAATCAAGCACGATGCCGGGAATGTCATAATGATGGATTAACGGATAAACCACGGGTTTGCCGTCCCGCATGATGAATATCCGGGTAATCCGGGTTGCGTTTGCCTGCCCGGGCAGATAGCCCAGCTTTTCATATTTTTCCCTGCTTGACAGTACCCAGTTTTTCAGGGTTTTGGCCCTGAGGTCGAATCGTTTTGCGCTGGCGTCAAGCAGAACGGGCAGATGGTCGCCGACCATGATGATCAGGGAATGCGGTTCCCGCGCGTTAACGCGCGTCACGAAATCAGCCATGGCGCGGGTCCGGTAAAAAAACTGGCTTGCCACCACATTCACCACCGGATCGGATGGCCGGGCCGTGATAATGCCGGGCCGCTTGGTTTCGTCAAGGTAATACGGGAAATGCCCGTACATGGTGACAAGACAGTTAAACACCGGTTTCCCGGTATTTCCCAGAAAATCCAGGTTTTGGCTGAAGAAATCCCCGTCGAACAGAGTCAGTTCCGTTTTAGACGCTTTGTTTAAAGAGCAGTATGTTTTTTCCGTTGAATACTGATCCGGGAAATACCGTTCTCGAAACCCCATGGCTTTATAAGCCCGCCCCACATTGAGCAGTGCGGGATGAACCAGCTGGGAAGAAATGGTCCGGTAGCCCGACTGGTTGAGTATGTTCGGCAGGCAGGGCGTTTGCGGGCCGGTGAAACTGTTAAACTCGATATGGCCGAGCCGCCTGAGCGCCGGGCTGCCGCATAAAACCTCGAATTCCGCCTGCGCGGTGCCGCCGCCGAAAATCGGCGACTCCGACAGGCCGGCCCGGCCCCCGAACAGTTCTCGAAACTGCGGGCTGTAAGGATCCCGCGAAAGTTTCAGGTTTTCAAACAGGGTCGGATCGAGCAGGCTCTCCATGATTATTAAATGCACGTTGTGCCCGTTGCTGTGGGCCGCGACGAAAGCGGCCCGTTCCCGTTCCCGGGCCAGAAATGCCCGGTCATTGCGGAACCCGTCGAACTGTTTTACCGCCAGCCGGCGCTGCGACTCGGCGGCAAGGGCGGTTATAATCCGGCCGCTCTGGTGATCGCCGAGCGCGTCCGCCGAGATGGACAGGCCGGTAACAGCTCCGGCAAAAATCCCGGGGAACAGGCGGAGAATTCCGCAAAACAAACCCAGTCCCAGTATGCCCGCCGCAAGGCTGGCGCGGCGGGCGCGCCAGTCTGTCCGGCTGAGGAAAAACAGGGGAGGGATGACTGCGGCCGCGCCCAGCGCCGCGGAAGCCGTCGGCGACAGGAACTGCACAAGCGCAGGCAGTTCGTGCAGGGCCGTCAGGCGAAACGGCTGGTCAAACGCGAAATAATATGCGTCGTACCAGATATACGCATAAAACACGGGCAGCGCGGCGAGATAAGGCTGCAGGCGGCCGGGCCGCAGAATATGATTGAAATACCAGTATGCGCCCAGCGCGGCCGGAATTTCCAGATTGAGCAGCCAGACAGAGAAACACAAGCCGCCCTTCTCCCATATAATAAGGAAGTACAGGGTTAGCCAGACAAGAAAAGAGGTATACCGGTTAAATATATATTTCCCGAACAGCTTTACGCGGCTGCGGGCGGTAAAAGCGCGGACGGCGGGTTCCGCCTGCCGGATCTGTTGCCAAATGCCCATGCCAAATGATAACAAATTCTCCGGAGCCGGGTTTTATGCGGCATGAAGTTAGCAACAACCGGCGGAATGTGATATAATTATCTATAGAATCGGGCAGTTAGCTCAGCGGTAGAGCGTTCGCTTCACACGCGAAAGGTCATAGGTTCGATCCCTATACTGCCCACCATGAATTTAAAAACTCCGTCCGGCATTGCGGGCGGAGTTTTTATTTGGTGATGTTTTTCGCCGCGGCGCGGACCGGGCGGTTTGTATTGTTTCGCGCGCGCGAAGTTTAGGTATAATGAATCTGTCCGGGCGGACAGGGCCGCCGCGCGAGTGCGCGCGGTTCCCTGGAGGTTCGTTCCGGCGGGGAGGCGGCATGATCAATTTCACTTATCATAACCCTACGAAAATAATATTCGGCAAGGGCGTTCTGGCCGGGCTCGGAGCGGAATGCGCCGGGCTGGGAAAAAAGGCGCTGCTTGTGTACGGCAGGAACTCGCTTAAAGCAAACGGCGTGTTCGACACCATTACGGCTCAGTTATCCTCCGCCGGAATTGACGTGGTGGAATTCGGGGGCGCGCAGCCGAACCCGCTGCTTTCACATGCCGAGGCCGGGGTGCGGCTCGCCAGGGAAAAAAAAGCGGACTTCGTGCTCGCCGCGGGCGGCGGCAGCGTGATGGACACCGCAAAAGCGATCGCCGCGGGCGCGAAAACGGACACGCCGCTCTGGGATTTCATTCTCGGCAAAAGCAGAATCGCCGGCGCGCTGCCGCTTGTGACCATAGTCACAATGCCCGCCACCGCTTCCGAGATGAACGGGATTTTCGTGCTGACCAATGACAGCGACGGCAATATAAAAAACGGCGGCGGGTCGGCGTTCACCTGTCCGCGCGTGTCGTTTCTTGACCCCTCGCTTACGTTTGGCGTGTCGGTGAAAGCCGCGGCGTTCGCCTGTTCCGACATAATGTCGCATCTGCTGGAAGGCTATCTTACCACTACGGAGGATTTCTGCCCGGTGCAGGACGGATACGCCGAAGGCGTTATCAAGGCCGTTATGGAGGCGATGGGCCGGATTATGGCAAATCCCTACGACTATGACGCGCGCGCTTCCTTTATGTGGGCCGCCACGCTGGCGTGGAACGGATGCGGACAGGCCGGGCTGGGCGGAGCGGTCTGGCCCTGCCACATGCTTGAATACCCGCTCAGCGGGCTTTACGGGCTGGCGCACGGGGCGGGTCTGTCGGTTATCCTGCCGGGTTTTTTGCGGTTTTCCACTCACACGCGCCACGCGCGGATTCTGAAATTCGGGGTCAATATCCTGGGGCTTGAGCCGGAGGAACTGACGGTTGAACATGTTTCGGAAGCGCTGGTCGCTTTCTATCGCCGGATCGGGTCGCCTTCCAATTTCCGTGAAGCCGGAATACGGGACCCGCAGCCCGAGCTGATGGCTGATCAGGTGGTACGGATCATGGACATGCGCGGCGTGAAGGGCTATTCGCGCGAGGATATCCTGCGGATTTACGGGTTCTGCGCGTAAATCCGCGCACGCCGGGCGCAACATTTTCCGCTGACAAAAAAGGCCCGCTTGCGCGGGCCTTTTTCCGGAACGGGATCAGAGTCTACAGCAGCTCTGAAACCAGCGCGGCCAGCCGGCTGCGTTCGGTTTTAGAGAACGTGATGTGGCCGTAAATGTTTTGGCCTTTGAACCGGTCAACCAGATAGGTCAGTCCGTTCGATTCCTGATCGAGGTACGGAGTGTCAATCTGGCCGGGATCGCCGGTAACGACCACCTTGGTGCCTTCGCCCGCGCGGCTGAGAATGGTTTTGATTTCGTGCGGAGTGAGGTTTTGCGCGTCGTCCACAATCATATACTGCTTGGGCAGCGAGCGGCCCCGGATGTGGGTGACGGAGGCGATTTCCACGCGCCCGCTTTCCACCAGATAATCCGACTGCCGGGATCCTTCATCGGGACTCTTGCGGTCGGCGAGGTATTCGAGATTGTCAAATATCGCGCCCATCCAGATATTGAGTTTTTCATCTTTCGTGCCCGGCAGAAACCCGATGTCGCGGCCCACCGGCACTATCGAACGGCAGACAACAAGCCGGCGGTACACATCGTCGTCAATGGCTTTTTGCAGGCCGGCCGCCAGCGAGATAAGGGTTTTGCCGGTGCCCGCCTGCCCGACCATGGTCACGATATCAACCGACTCGTCCAGCAGCAGCTCCATCGCAAACCGCTGCTCTTTATTCAGCGGCTTGATGCCCCAGCAGACCGGATCGTTCTGGGCCAGCGGCCGCAGAAACCCGTCTTTCGCGCTGATGCGCCCGATCGCGGAATGTTTGGGATTGGCGTTGTCTTTCAGTATCAGAAACTGGTTGGGGAAATAGGTGCCTTCCTCCAGCTTGATTTCGCGGTTTTTATAAAACATGTCTATCACCGGCGAATTCACTTCCGCTTCGGTGATGCCGGTGTAGAGCGTGTCGAGTTTGACTTTGCCGGCTTCATAATCCTGCGCTTCAATGCCGAGCGCTTCGGCCTTGATGCGGAGATTCGTGTCTTTGGAAACGACTATCACATCCGTGTCTTTCTGGCTTTTGAAATTTACGGCGGTGTTTAAAATCCGGTTGTCCGGCACGCTGAGTTTGAAATATTCGGGCAGCACGGGCTTCATGTCCAGCGTAACGCGGATAATGCCGCCGTCCTTGGTGGGCACGCCCTCGCTCAGTTTGCCCGTGGTGCGGCAGGCGTCCAGATGCCGGGAGATCATGCGGGCGTGTTTGCTCAGTTCATCGTCCCCTTTTTTAAAGGTATCAAGCTCTTCAATAACGGCTATGGGGATTACAACGGTGTTATCCTGAAATTTGTTCAGGGAGTTGTAATCATGAAGCAGAACGTTGGTGTCCAGTATGAATATTTTAGGCATCGCTATTCCTTTATCTGTTTTAGTGTTGTCCGTTTCATAATTATATATACTTTTAGCACGGTGTCAAACAACATTGATTGGAAGCAGGCCGGAAGCGCGAAATGGATTATTGACATGCGGCAAGCACTCTGCTATACTTACCGGCAGGTAGGCTACCTACCGGTAGGTAAACTGGCAGCTACAATAGAAATGCAATAAAATCTGAACCCGGTCCGTTGTATAACCAAGGAACCGACATGAAAAACATAAAAATTTTAACCGCAATTCTGATTCTGCCGTGGCTGGGCGCTGCAGCCGGGGCGGAGATTGTTACCGATGCATTGACATGGACCGACTGCGTTGAGGCTGCTTTGCGAGGCAATCCGTCGCTTTATGTGTCGAAATACGGCAAGGAAGCGGATGAATACGCTTACCGGGCCGCGCTGAACGGATATCTGCCGCAGTTGAGCCTTGGTTATTCTGGAACCCGCTCCGGCGAGCCGGGCAGCAGCAACTGGCGGCTGGGGCTGAGCGCTTCGGAAACACTGTTCAGCGCGCAGACCGGTTCCTCCATCAGGATAAAACGCGCTACCGTGAAAAAGGACGAAGTGGCTTTGCTGGGAGCTTCGGCTTCGGCCCGATACCAGCTGCGGGCCGCTTTTGTCAACCTTATATATGCTCAGGAAAACATTGATGTGCTGACCGGGATTCATAAACTGCGCGCCAGCAACGCCGAGATGATCCGTATGCGCTATGAAGGCGGCCGGGAAAGCAAAGGCAACATGATGCGCTCGTCCGCCCAGGCGGAAAAGAGCCGGCTGGACATAGTAAACGCCGCGCGCAATCTGGTGAGCGCGCGGCGGGAACTTATGTCGGCGATGGGGATGGACGAGTACCGCGAGTTCACCGCATCGGGTGCGCTTGCCGACCTGCCCGCGGAAACGGGCATTGACGTGAACGCGGCGGCGCTGGCTAACCCGGATGTGAAAGTAAACGCGCTTGCCCTTGAAATCGCGAAAGAACAGGTCACCAGCGCGGCTTCGGCGCTGTTTCCCACCCTGTCGGCTTCCCAGAGCGTTAACTGGTCGGGCGACAGCATGGAGCCGAAAGACCGGAGCTGGAGCGCCGGCGTGGCTTTGAACCTGCCGATTTTTTCAAACGGCATCACCTATGTATATAACAATGTGAAAAGCGCGCGCAGCCAAGTGAAGCAGAGCGAGGAAACCTACCGCAAAACGCTTTTGAGCGTGCGGACCGACCTGCAGCTGGCTCAGGCGACGCTTGAGCAGGCGCACGATAACATGACCAGCTCGAAACTGTTTCTTGCCGCCGCCGAACAGCGGCATAAGGAAGCGACGGTGCAGTACTTGAACGGCGCGCTGTCTTTTGATATCTGGGAAGGCGTGGAGCAGGAGCTGGTTTCCGCGCAGCAGGATTACCTGTCCGCGCTCAAATCAGTCAATATTGCAAAAGCCGCGCTTGAGAAACTGCTGGGCGCGCCGCTTTCCGATTAACCGGAGAAGAAAATGAAAAAACTTTCAGTGCTGATCATTATTTTTGCCGTAGCGGGCGCGGGGTTCTATTTTTATAAAACCAAAACCGCCAGGAAAAACGGGGTGGTGCATTATGCGGCGGTGACCGCGGCTCGCGATATAATACGCGACACGGTGGAAACCACCGGCGAAGTCGCGCCGCTTAACAGGGTGGAGGTCAAACCCTCGGTCGCCGGCCGGGTTGACAGGCTGCTGGTGGACGAGGGCGCGTTCGTGAAAAAAGGCCAGATACTGGCTTATATGAGCTCGACCGATCGCGTCGCGATTCTTGACGCGGCACGCGCTTCCGGCGAGGATGTGGCGAAATGGGAAGACACCTATAAACCGACCCCGATAATTTCGCCGCTGAGCGGCACGATAATTCTGCGCAACGTGGTGCCCGGCGAAACGGTAACGGCGACAACCGTGCTGTATGCCATAGCGGACGATCTGATCGTGGTCGCCAGCGTGGACGAGACCGATGTGGGCCGTGTGAAAGTCGGCCAGAAAACGGAAATTTCGCTGGACGCTTACTCCGACAAAAAAGTGCGCGGCTCGGTTTTCCAGATTCTGTACGAGGGCACCAATTCCAGCAATGTCATCACCTATAAGACAAAGGTCCGGCCGGTTAACACCCCGTCCTATTTCAAATCGCAGATGACGGCCAATATCAGCATCATTACGGACCAGAAAAGCAGTCTGGTCCTGCCGTGGGACGCCGTGCAGGAGAATGCGGATGGCAGCAAATATGTCATTACGCGCACAGTTCCCGACTTGCAGAAAACTCCGGTTACCACCGGCATCCAGTCGGGCAATAACGTGGAAATCCTGTCCGGGCTCAAAGACGGCGATACCGTGTATATGAAGCAGGCGGATTACGCGCCGCAGGTGGCTGACACCAAAGGCGGGCTGATGTCGTTTCCCAAGCGCAGCGAGCGCAAAACCGCCGTCACGCTCAGCAACGGCAAGAACAAAGGCAAAAAAGTGAACGCAAGCAAAAATGACGGGCCGCCGCCCATGTAGGCCGCCGGCGCCAGGGCGAATATGAAAACGATTCCGCTGATAGAGATAAAAGGAATAAAGAAAATCTACGAGCTGGGCGATTCCGAGCTCGAGATTCTCAAAGGCATAGACCTGACCGTAGAGGAAGGCGAATTCATCGCCATCATGGGGCCGTCGGGTTCGGGCAAGTCCACGCTGATGCATATTCTCGGCCTGCTGGACCGGCCGAGCGCGGGCGAGTACCGGATCGGCGGGCAGGACGTGCTGTGTCTGGGCGATTACCAGACCGCGCAGCTGCGCTCCAAACTGCTGGGTTTCGTGTTTCAGCAGTTTAACCTGCTGGCGCGCCTCAGCGCGACGGACAACGTGGCTTTGCCGCTCATTTATTCGCGCGGCAGGAACCGGCGCGAGCGGGGCGAGCAGCTGCTTGGCGAAGTGGGTCTGTCAGACAGAACCGAACACCGTCCCACCCAGCTGTCCGGCGGGCAGCAGCAGCGCGTGGCGATCGCCCGCGCGCTGGTGAACAATCCGAAAATCATTTTCGCGGACGAGCCGACCGGAAATCTGGCTTCCGTCCAGGCCGACGAAATCATGCGCATGCTGCGCGAGCTGAACGACAAGGGCATTACCGTCATTCTGGTCACACACGAACCCGATATCGCCCACTGCGCCGACCGGATCATCCATATAAAAGACGGGCAGCTTTTTTCCGATGAAGTGCTTCGCCCGCACGCGCCCAAAGAGGCGCCCGTGCCGCTGCGGAAACTCAACACGGCGAAACCGCTTGTCCTGCCGCCGGCGGAACTGGCGGAGCATTTCGGTTCGGCGATCCGGTCCGTTCTGTCGAACAAGATGCGCTCCGCGCTGACTATGCTGGGCGTGATTATCGGCGTGGCCGCTATTATCGCAATGGTGGCGGTGGGCACCGGGGCGCAGAAATCAATCGAGAAAAACCTTGCCTCGCTCGGCTCGAACCAGCTGATGCTGAGGTCTGCCGGCCGCGGGTTCCGGGGCGTATCCGGCAGCGCGGGCAGCATCAGCCGCATTACGCTTGACGACATCAAGGCCATTGCCGAAAACAAGGCGCTGGTGAAATACGTTGATCCGCAGGTAAGCGGCTCAGCCCAGGCGGTTTACGGCAACAAAAACGTGAATACCACGGTAACGGGCACAAGCGTTAACTACGCGCCCATGAAGAACGCCGTTCCGGTTTACGGACGGTTCTTCACGGAAACCGAAAACCGCAAGCTGGAGAAAGTGGCGGTTATCGGGCAGACCGTGGCGACCAATCTGTTCGGAACCGAAAACCCTGTCGGAAAACTTATCAAGATCAACCGCAAGAATTTCCGCGTGGTGGGAGTGCTGCCGCTTAAGGGCTCCGGCGGCGGGCATGACAACGACGACGTGATCGTCATTCCCATCAACACGGCCATGCGCCGGCTGCTCGGCAACAAATACGTTTCGATGGCCTGGATCGAGGGCACCTCGCTGGAAGCGCTCGGCGACGCGCAGGATTATGTGCTGCAGCTCATGATCACGCGCCACCGCGTGCCGGAAAGCCAGCTCGACACTTCCTACAGCGTGACCAACATGGCGGAAATGGTTTCCGCGCTTACTTCCACCACCAAGACCTTCGGCCTGCTGCTGGGCATTATAGCGGGCATTTCGCTGCTGGTGGGCGGAATAGGGATCATGAACATAATGCTTGTCAGCGTGAGCGAACGCACCCGCGAGATCGGTTTGAGAAAGGCGATCGGGGCGGATTCCTCCGCCATTCTGACCCAGTTTCTGATAGAAGCGTCGGTGCTGTCGCTGGGCGGCGGGCTGATAGGAATACTGCTGGGCTCAAGTTCGGCGATCATTATTTCCAAAGTCGCCAACTGGCTGGTGCTAGTTTCGCCCATGTCGGTTGTGATGGCCGCCGGTTTTTCGGCGGGAGTCGGCATTGTTTTCGGGTTCTGGCCGGCGAAAAAAGCGTCAGATCTGTCGCCTATCGAAGCGCTGCGCTATGAATAAATGAAAGGGATTCCCTCCCCCTTTCGTCCGCCGCCGGCAATTGCCGGCGGCGGTTTTTTTCAGTTGACCGTACCTCTATGTAATTATAATATGTAATCATGGACTGCAAACAGAATTCCAACCGCGCACATTGCCCCTGCCCCTATACGCCTTGTCCGCGCAAAGGGCTGTGCTGTGAATGCATCGCCTATCACCGTTCGTGCGGCGAACTGCCCGCCTGCTGCTTTAGCAGGGAGGCGGAGCGCAGTTATGACCGGTCGGCTGAAAATTTCATTCGTGACACCAAACATAAACAAAAGGAGTTTTGACAATATGCAAAAGAAACTGATCGGGGTGGACGCTTCCGCGAAAAACACTTTGCCGTATTCGCCGGGCGTTGAAGTGGACGGCGTGCTATATACTTCCGGCATGCTGCCGATAGATTCGGTGACCGGCGAGATCGTGGGCGGCGACGTGAAGGCTCAAACCCGGCAGGTGCTGGAAAATCTCGACAATCTGCTTAAATCCGCCGGCTATACCCGCTCCGATGTGGTGAAAACCGCGGTTTTCATGACCGATCTGAGCCATTTCGCGGCGATGAACGAGCTGTACGCGGAATTTTTCTCAAAAAACTTTCCCGCCCGGACCACCGTGCAGGTCGGCGCGCTGCCGCGCGGCGCGATGGTGGAGATCGAGCTGATCGCCCGGAAATAGCGGGGAGGAGCCGGAACCTATGCCGCACCGCCTGGAAAATCATCCCGCCCTGAGGGGCCGGCACGCCGGGCTGCTGATCCCGCTGTTTTCGATGCGCTCCGGGTCCGACTGGGGGATAGGCGATTACGACGCGCTGGCCGGCTGGATCGGGTGGCTTGCTTCCACGGGCACCAAAATACTCCAGATGCTGCCTATTCACGAAACCGGGCCCGGCGAGGACTGCCCCTATGCGGCCATAACCGCATTCGCGCTTGATCCGGTTTACATAGCGGTGGATTCGGTGCCGGAAGTCCGGGCCAGCCGCAAGGCCCGGGCCATTATCAGAAAAGAGCGGCCGCTGATTGAAAAACTGCGCGCGGGCGAGAGAGTCGTTTATGCGCCGGTCCGGGAACTGAAAAATTCGGTCCTGCGCGCGGGGTTTGAATATTTTTACGAACGGGAATATAAACCCGGCGGCGCGCGCGCGGCCGGATTTGCGGAATTTGTGAAAAACACCGGCTGGCTGTACAATTACTCGGTGTTCCGCGCGCTCAAGGACGAATACGGCTGGTCCACCTGGACCGGCTGGCCCCGCGACCTGCGCGACTGCCGGGCTGACGCAGTCGCGCGGTTCCGCCGGCGCCACGAAAAAGAGGTGCTGTTCTACGAATATCTTCAGTGGATCGCGGCGGAACAGTGGGCGCGGGTGCGCCGGGCGGCGCAGGACGGCGGAGTCTGGCTGTTCGGCGATCTGCCGTTCATGGTCAGCCAGGAAAGCGCGGACGTGTGGGGCAACCAGCCGGTTTTCGATATCCATACCGAAGTGGGCGCGCCGCCCGACTATTTCAACCCGGAGGGCCAGCGCTGGGGCCTGCCGGCATATAACTGGCACGGGCTGGAAGCCACCCGGTTCGGGTGGTGGCGGAGCCGGGTCAGACGCGCGACTGAAATTTACGATCTGTTCCGGCTTGATCATCTGGTGGGGTTTTTCCGCACATGGGTGATCCCGTCCGACGGGTCGGGCGCGCGGTTTGACAACGACGGCGCTGAGTCGCAGCGGAAGCGCGGCGAGCGGTTCTTGAAAATGGTGATCGAGGAGGCGGGGCCGGCGCTGCCGGTGGCTGAAGATCTTGGGGTGATCCCGCCGTTTGTCTACAAGACGCTTTCCGAACTCGATATTCCGGGCTACAAGATCCTGCGCTGGGAGAAAGACGAGAAAACCCGGACTTACCGCGATCCTGAAAAATTTCCGAAGATTTCGCTTTCCGTGGCGTCAACGCACGACACGGAAACCCTGAGCGACTGGTGGGGCCGGATCAGCGCGCAGGAACGCTATCTGTTCTGGAAAATGGCGGCGCGCGGAGAAGAGGCCAGCCCGGAATATGACGACCGGGTTCACAAGGTGATTCTGGAGCGGGTGCTGGGCGCGCAGTCCTCTATCGCGCTGCTGCTGCTGCAGGATATTCTGGCGGTGAAAGACCGGATCAACACGCCCGGCACGGTGGGCGAACGGAACTGGACCTGCCGCACGCCCGGCACGCCAGATGAAACGGAGTCGGCCTATGGCGAGCTTGTTGATTTGTACCGCGAACTGGTCCGCCGGAGCGGCCGGGCGGAGCCTGAAAATGCGAAATAGCTTGGTGACGGCGCTGCTGGCGTGGGTGCTGTGTTTGTGCGGCTGCAGCCTCAACCGCGTGACGGCAAACGCGGCGGGCGGCATGATCGCGGCGGGAATGCCCGCGTTTCTGACGGATCCGGACACCGAAACGGCCCGCCAGTCGCTGCTTGGCGCGCTGAAAACGGTGGAAGCGGCGCAGCTGAGCAGTCCGCGCAATACCGGACTGCTCGACACGCTGGCTCAGGGCTACTGCGGCTACGCGTTCATGTTTCTGGAAGACGGGAACCCGGAGCGCGCCTCGGCGATGTATCTGCGCGGAGCGGAGTTTGCCCGCCAGTCGCTCCAGGTGTCGGGCGCGGCGGCGGGCGGGATAATAGAGCCGGGCAAAGCGCGCCGGGCTGAAGTACCCGCGCTGTTCTGGAACACGTTCTGCCGGGCGGGCTATTTGCAGCTCAGCCTCAGCGAGCCGGCCGCGCTCGCCGATATTTCCGATATCGAGGCCGGCGCACGGCGGGTCGCGGAGCTGGACGGCTCGTTTTATTATAACAGCGCGCACACCGTGCTGGGCGCGCTGTATGCGGCGCGGCCCGCCATGCTGGGCGGCGACCCCGCCCGCGCGAAAGCGGAATTTGCGCTTGCGCTAAAGGGCGCCGGCGCGCGCCTGCTCGCCAACCGTTATATGTACGCCAGGCTCTACGCGGTGCAGGCGCAGGACGCGGAGCTGTTTGAAACCGAATTGTCCGCCATTGTTTCCGCGCCGCCGGACCTGCCGGAGCAGGCGCTCGCCAACGAAGCCGTAAAGGCCAAAGCCAAGAGATTACTGGAGAAAAAAGATGATCTTTTTTAATATGAAAAAACTCGGCGCCTGCGTTCTGGCCGCCAGTCTGCTGGCGCCGGCGGCGTTTGCCGCAACGGTTATAAAATTCGCCTGTCTGGCCCCGCGCGGAACCGCGTGGATGAATTCGATGGAGGAGTACGCCGCCGCCGTCAAAACCGAAACCAAAGGCGAGGTGGTTTTTAAAATATACGCGGGCGGAGTGCAGGGCGACGAAAAGGACGTGATCCGCAAAATACGGCTCGGGCAGCTGCAGGCGGGCGCGTTCACGGGAGTTGGGCTGGGCGAGATCGCGCCGGCGGTGCGCGTGATGGATTCGCCGTACCTGTTCAAAAACTACGGCGAAGTGGATTTTGTGCTCAGCCGCTTTGACGACCGGTTCAGCAAGATGTTCGAGGAAAAAGGCTATATCCTGCTCGGCTGGACCGAAGTGGGGTTCGTTTATATCTACACCAACACGCCGGTGACGAAAATTTCCGATCTGGGCGCGGTCAAGATGTGGACGTGGGAAGGCGATCCCACCGCGGAGGCGGCCTTGAAGGCGCTGGGCGTGTCGCCCATTCCGCTGTCCATAACGGACGTGATGTCTTCGCTGCAGACGGGCCTGATCAACGGAGTCTACACCACTCCGCTTGCCGCGCTCGCTTTGCAATGGTTCACCAAAACGAAATACATGTTCGATTTTTCGATAGCCGATTCCAACGGCGCGGTGCTGATTTCCAAGGCGCAGTATGATAAACTCACGTCCGCCCAGCGGCAGACGCTTCTGGCGCTGGGCAAGACGTATTTCCGCAAGCTTACGGAAACCGCCCGAACCGATAACGATAAATCCATAGCCACGCTTAAAGGCAAGGGCATGAAAATAACCGCGCCCGCTTCTGCCGCCGCGCAAGCCGAGCTGGACGCGGCCGGCGAGAAGGCGCGCGCCGCGCTGGTCGGGCGGCTGTATCCCGCGCAGCTGCTTAAAGAGGTGGAGGCGGCGTTAAGCGAATACCGCGGGAATCAGGCCGCCGGATCCGGCGGCGCGAAAGGCGGCGCGCGGAAGGCGGAAAAAAGCGGAACCGGGAAGACAGAACCGAAGAAATGAAAAATTTTTTAAACCTGCTCTACAAAGCCGAAAACCGGATTGTGTCGGCTGAAAAAACCGCGCTCGCGGTTCTGCTTTGCGCGATGATAGCGGGCTCTTTCGTGCAGGTTGTTTTGCGGCTGGCGTTTTCGTCCGGAGTGTTATGGATGGATCCGCTGCTGCGCTACTTCACGCTGTGGGCCGGGTTTATCGGCGCGGCGCTGGCCGCGCATGAAAACAAGCATTTCGCGCTGGATGTTACGGCGAAACTGTTCAAAGGCGCGGCCGGCCGCGCGGTGTTTTACATAGCCAACAGCCTTACCGTGATCGTCTGCGCGGTTCTGGCGGACGCGGCGGTCAAGTTCATCAGGATGGAGGCGGAAACTGGCACCACGCTGTTTAGGATAGGCGGGTTTTCCGTGCCGGCCCAGTGGTTCGAGCTGATTCTGCCGGTCGGGTTCGGGCTGATAATCCTGCACAGCGTTTTTAACATGCTGCGTTTCCCGCGGGAAGAGGCGCGCGGATGACCATGCTGATACTGCTTGTCGCATTGGCCTGCGCCGCCACGGGAATGCCGGTTTTCGCGCTGATCGGCGCGGGCGCGCTGTACGGGTTTCACACCGCGGGGATTGACAGCGCCGCCGTCATAGTCGAGATGATGCGGCTGGCGAGCCTGCCCGCCCTTATCGCGATACCGCTATTTACCTTCGCGGGCTATGTGCTCGCCGAGGGGCGCGCGCCCGCCAGAATGCTTGATCTGGCGCGGGCCATGTTCGGGTTCCTGCCGGGCGGGCTGGCGGCGGCCGCGCTGGTTACGGCGGCTTTGTTTACGGCTTTTACGGGCGCGTCGGGCGTGACGATCATAGCGCTGGGCGGACTGTTGTACCCCATGCTCAAGGAGCAGGGCTATCCCGACAGCTTCAATCTGGGTCTGCTGACCACGACCGGCAGCCTGGGCCTGCTGTTTCCGCCGAGCCTGCCTATTATTTTATACGGGCTGGTGGCGGGCGTAAGCATTGACAAACTGTTCGCCGCAGGCGCGGTGCCGGGCGTTCTGCTCATAATCATGCTTGTCGGTTATGCGCTGTGGGTGGGCAAAAAAGCCGGGGTCAGGGGCACTCCGTTCTCGGTAGCCGCGCTTAAAACCGCCGCGCGCGCGGCTATTTGGGAGATTCCGCTTCCGTTTCTGGTGATCGGGGGGATCTACGGCGGGTTTTTCACGGCGGGAGAGGCAGCTACGGTGATGTCGGTCTACGTTATCGTGACGGAAGTGTTTATCTACCGCGAGCTTACCTTGTTCGGCGACCTGCCGCGCGTGGCGGCGCGCAGCATGGTGCTGGTAGGCGCGATTTTCGTAGTGCTTGGCGCGGCGATGGGCATTACCAATTACATGATTGACGCGGAGATCCCGTCGCGCCTGTTCGGGTGGCTCCATTCGTTTGTCGAAAGCAAGATCGTGTTCCTGATGATACTCAACGCGTTTTTGCTGGTAGTGAACATGATCGAAATTTTTTCCGCCATTATCATAGTGGTGCCGGTAATCGCGCCGGTGGCGGCGCAGTACGGGATAGATCCGGTCCATCTGGGCATAATCTTTCTGCTCAATCTTGAAATCGGCTACATGACGCCGCCGCTGGGGCTGAACCTGTTTCTGGCCAACCGGCGGTTCGGCAAGCCCATGACCGAGGTTTATTCGGCGGTTTTAAAGTTCTGGCTGATGCTGCTGGCGGCGCTCATGGCGGTCACTTATCTGCCGGGTTTGAGCCTGATTTTCGTAAAGTGAGTCCGGCCACAAACCCGCGCGCCCGCCGCGGAATCGCGGCGGGCGCGCGGGTTCGGGTTCAAGAGTGTTACTCGGCGGTTTCTCCGCCGAGAAAAATTTCCGAGTTTTCGCCTATGTTGATACGCTGGCTGCGGCTTTTGAAAACCGCGTCGGGCCCGATGAGCGAGTCCTTGATGATGACGTTTTTCAGCGCGGCGTGTTCGTTGATGATGGAATTTTCGACAATGCAGTTTTCCACCGTCACGCCGTCGCCCAGCGACACGTACGGCCCGACGATGGAATTGCGCAGGTTCGCGCCCGGCGCGATATAAACCGGCGGAATTACCATGCACCCGCCGCATACCGGCCCGTCCTGCCGGTTGTTCCTGTCAAGCAGGAACCGGTTGGTGGCGAGCAGGGTTTCGGGCTTGCCGCAGTCGTACCAGCCGTCTATCGGCACGGTGCGGAGCCGACGGCCGGAGGCGACGAGATCCATCAGCGCGTCGGTGAACTGGATTTCGCCTTTCGTGGTTTTGCCCGACGCGACCAGCCGGTTGAGGCTTGCGTACAATACCGCGCTGTCGGAGAACGAATAAGCCCCCACGATAGCCAGATTCGAGGCGGGGTGTTCCGGTTTTTCCACCAGACTGGTCACAATGCCGTCCGGCCCGGTTTCCACGACGCCGAACCGGCGGGGATCGGGCACGGATTTCACGCCGAGCCTGTCGCACGAAAAATCGGTGAACGGAGCAAGATCGGCCGAAAGAATGGTGTCGCCCAGCAAAATGAACACCGGACCGGCGACCAGTTTTTCGGTGAGCGAGATGGCGTGCCCCAGTCCGCGCGGCTCGTGCTGTTCGGCGTACCGTACATTCAGGCCGGGATATTTGGCCGCGACGTACTGGCGGATCTTGTCGCCCAGATAGCCGACCACAAGGAAGATCTCCGGCGTGCCCAGCCCGATGAGCTGGTCAAGGATATGGCCGAGGATCGGTTTGTCGCCGACCGTCAGCAGCACTTTTGGGTAGGTGTTGGTATGAGGTTTTAGCCGCGTACCGGTGCCCGCTACCGGTACCACGGCGGAAAATTTCCGCTGCATAGGCTCCGCCTTTGAAACATGGATGCGGGCCGGCCGGCGGCCCGCTTGCGCCACTAGGAGTAAAATAGCATTTTTCGAACCGGTTGTCGGCGCGGATCTGCCTGACTTGCGTTAAGTTTCATGACGCGCAGTTAGTGGTATAATGCAGGATATGATCACTCTCCAGGATATCAATCCCAGGCTTTTGAAAGCGCATTACGCCGTGCGCGGCAAGATAGTCGCCCGCGCGCACGAGCTGGAAACGCAGGGCAGAAAGGTAATTTACTGCAACATCGGAAATCCGCAGGCGCTCAGGCAGAAACCGCTTACGTTCCTGCGTCAGCTGCTGAGCCTGGTGGAATACCCGGAACTGCTCGCGCGCCCGGAAACCGCGAAATTCTTTCCGGCCGACGTGGTGCGGCGGGCGTCCTTCATTCTGGAAAAAAATCCGAGCGGAACCGGCGCGTATACCCAGAGCGCCGGGCTGCCGTTCATCCGCAAGGCCGTGGCTGATTTCATTCACCGGCGCGACGGGATCCCGGTCAATTTCAACAGGATTCTGCTGACCGACGGTGCGAGCAAAGGCGTGCAGTCGGTGTTTACGATGCTCACCAGAACCGGGAACGACGGCTATCTCATTCCCATTCCGCAGTATCCGCTGTACAGCGCCACGATCGCGCTGTACGGCGCCCGGCAGATAGATTATTTTCTGGACGAGGAAAACGGCTGGCAGCTCAACGAAAAAGAGCTCGCCAAAAGCATGGCCGGCGCCCGGGCGCGCGGGATTAATCCCGTGGCGATCGCCGTAATCAATCCGGGCAACCCGACGGGCGCGGTACTGTCGAAAGAGAACATCGAAATGATTATCCGGTTCGCCAGAAAACACCGGCTCGCGGTTTTGGCGGACGAAGTGTATCAGGAGAACGTGTATAACAGCAAACTCCGGTTCCATTCGTTTGCCAAAGTGCTGTGCCGGATGAACGAAACGGAAGTGCCGCTGTTCAGTTTTCATTCCGTGTCGAAGGGTTTTCTTGGCGAATGCGGGCACCGGGGCGGCTATCTGGAAATACGCAATATGCCGGACGACGTTTATGCGGAAATGATAAAGCTTCAGTCAATCGGGCTGTGTTCCAACGTGACCGGCCAGCTGGTCACTTACGCGATGGTCGCGCCGCCCGAGCCTGGCGAGGAAAGCCACGGGCTTTACATAAAGGAGCGCGACGCGATCCTGAGCGAGCTCAAGGAGAAAGCCGAAATTCTCGGGTCCGGCCTGAGCGCGATCGAGGGCATGGAAACCGGGGTTCCGCAGGGCGCGATGTACGCGTTTGTCAAATTCAGCCTGCCCCAGCCGCACGGATTTGACGCCTCACGCCTCACGCCCGACGAGATTCTTGCGCATGAGGCGAAGCGCGACAATGACTACTGCCTCGCCCTGCTGGAGGAAACGGGCATCTGCGTCGTGCCGGGCTCGGGTTTCGGCCAGCTGCCGGGCACG
>JAQVSV010000037.1 GCA_028700325.1 Elusimicrobiaceae bacterium
AAACAGTTTTCGCTTTCGTTCAAGCATAACACCACGCCTTTGGCCAACCCGCTGGAGTTGAGGACTATCCGCCGCAGAATAGCGATAATCAACACTCTGCTTACAGAAAAAGAATTGGGGAGCACCAAATGAGCAACGAAACAAGACCCGGCAGAAAAACCTTTCAGGGTGTGATTGTTTCCGACAAGATGGACAAGACCCGCGTCGTAAAAGTGGAGCGGCAGTACAAGCACCGGATGTATGAAAAGATTATCCGGACGGCTACGCGGTTCCACGCTCATGACGAGGAGAACAAGAGCAAGCTCGGAGACATAGTGGAAATCATGAGCACCCGCCCGCTTTCAAAACTCAAGCGGTGGCGCATAACCCGGATTATCAGGTCCTTTGAGGCGTGATAGCCGGCGGAATTAGTGGTTCGGAGAAGACAGAATGATTCAGCTCAGAACGATAGTGAATGTGGCGGACAACTCGGGCGCGAGAAAGCTGCAATGCTTCAAGGTGAAAGGCGGCAGCCATCGCAAATACGCGAGCCTTGGCGATATTGTGGTCTGCTCGGTGAGAGACGCCATACCGACCTCTCCCCTCAAGAAAGGGGATGTCGTGAAAGCGGTGGTCGTGCGGATGAAGAAGGAAACCCGCCGCGCCGACGGTTCCTATATCCGGTTCGATGACAACGCGGTTTGTGTCATTACCGATGCCATGGAACCGAAGGGAACCCGCGTATTCGGGCCCATAGCGCGCGAGCTTCGCGAGAAAAATTTTCTTAAAATCATCTCGCTCGCGCCTGAAGTAGTGTAAGAGGACACCGAAATGATGAAGATAAAAAAGAAAGACACGGTTCTAATCCTTTCCGGCAAGGATTCCGGCGACACCGGCGAAGTGATCAAGGTTATCCCGGAGAAGAGCCGGGTTGTCGTGGGCGGCAAGAATATCGTCACCAAGCACTCCAAGCCCACGCAGGGCAACCCCGGCGGGATACAGAAAAAGGAAAACCCACTCCACATTTCCAATGTGGCGCTGGTCTGCCCGAAGTGCAAAAAAGCGGGCCGGCCCAAAATCGAAACGATTGATTCGGGCGAGAAAGTCCGGGTCTGCCGCAAATGCGGCGAGACGATAGTCTGACCCGAAATTTTCGCGCGCTGATTTAAACGCGAACCCAAGGAACAAACGAGATGGCAAAAAAGAAAACAGAAGGCGCGGTACAACAGCCCGTGCCGAAGGATTATCAGCCCCGGCTGAAAAAAACATACAGGGAGAAGATCCTGCCCGTTCTTTTGAAGGATTTAAACACTTCGTCCCCCATGTCCGTACCGAAGCTGACCAAGGTTGTGATCAACATGGGCATTTCGGAAGCGAAGGACAATATTCAGGTGCTGGAGCAGGCCCGGACAGATCTGTCGCAGATTACCGGGCAGCAGCCGCAGATCCGCAAGGCGAAGAAGTCCATTTCGAACTTCAAGCTGCGCGAAGGCATGCCGATTGCCGTGCGGGTGACTTTGCGCGGCGACAAGATGTATGAATTCGTGGACCGGTTCATAGCGATTGCCTGCCCCCGGATTCGCGATTTCCAGGGATTTTCGCCCAACTGTTTCGACGGTCGCGGCAACTATAATCTTGGACTCCGGGACCACCATATCTTCCCCGAGGTTGATATGGAGAAGACGCCTCAGGCGCACGGTATGAACATTTCGTTCGTCACCACCGCCCAGTCCGACGAGCATGGCCGGCTGCTGCTTGGTTATCTGGGCCTGCCGTTCAGCAAGAAGAAATAAGGAGAAGCGACAATGGCAACATTCGCCTGGATGGCAAAAATGCGCAAGCCGCAGAAATTCGCAGTGCGATTCCGCAACCGGTGTCAGGTTTGCGGGCGGCCCAGAGGATACTACCGGGACTTCGGCCTCTGCCGTATATGTCTCCGCAAAATGGCCCACGAGGGATTAATCCCCGGGCTCAGGAAATCTAGCTGGTAAGAGGGAAGAGACCATGGATCCGATAGCAGATCTTCTTACAAGAGTTCGCAACGCCGCGATGAAGAGAAAGGAGCGGGTGGATATTCCGTTCTCGAAAATGAAACTGGAGATAGTCCGCGTACTTAAAGACGAGGGTTATATAGCCAATTACAAGGAAATCCCGGCCGCCGAAGGCAAACCGCGCGGCACGGTTCGGGTATTTCTGAAATACTCCGAAGGCAACGACGGCCTGATCGGCGGCCTGAAGAGAATTTCCCGGCCGGGCTGCAGAATTTACCGGTCATATCTTGATATTCCGAAGGTCCGCGGACCTTTCGGCATTTCAATTCTTTCCACATCCAAAGGTGTGATGTCCGACGCCGACGCCAAAGCCAACAAGGTGGGCGGCGAGGTCCTCTGCCAGGTGTGGTAGTAAAATTTAACAACGGGTGCTAAACTATGAGCAGAGTAGGCAAAAAACCCATCACGATACCTGCAAAGGTTAAGGTGACGATAAATGGTCCCGAAATAAAGGCCGAAGGGCCGCTGGGCAGTCTGATTTTCACATTGCCCCAGCACATCAGCGCCACGGTGGACGGCAATACCGTTCTTGTAAAAAAGGACGGCGACGCCAAGCAGCTCGACGCGATGTTCGGGACGGCAAGAGCGAGGATTAATAACCTTGTTAACGGAGTCTCGTCCGGATTTGAGAAGGCTCTCATTGTAAACGGCCTCGGTTACCGGGCTCAGATACAGGGCAAGAAAGTCAATATGGAGCTGGGTTTTTCGCACCCGATCCTGCTGGACATTCCGCACGGTCTGAGCGTGGAGTTCGACGCCAAGAACAGCAAGCTCGTCATTAAAGGCGCGGATAAGGCGCTTGTGGGTGATTTTGCGGCGTCAATCCGCCGGTTGCGCCCGCCGGAACCCTATAAGGGCACGGGTATCCGCTACGAAGACGAGCATGTTGCCCGCAAGGCAGGCAAAGCGGCCGCCAGCGGCAAGAAGTAAGGCGAGGAACTAACATGAGAACCAATCAGGAACGATATCAGTTCAGAAAAGACCGTGTTCACCGTCAGCTTTCCACGAACGGTAGCAACAGGCCGAGACTCAGCGTATACCGCAGTCTTCGTTACATCTATGCGCAGGTGATTGACGACGCGACGGGCAAAACCATCGCGGCGGCCTCCACTCTGGCGCCGGAGCTTAAAGGCAAATTTAAGACTTCCGAGAAAAGCATAGAAGCCGCGACCGCGCTTGGCGAACTGATCGCCAGGAAAGCCATTGATGCGGGCGTTAAGGAAGTTTGTTTTGACCGCGGCGCGCGGATCTACCACGGGCGGGTCAAAGCCGTGGCGGAAGGCGCGCGCAAAGCCGGCCTCACCATATAAGTTTAGGAGCATTGTCAAATGTCTGAAAAGGCGCTTAACAGAAACGAAACAAAACCCAAAACCGGCCCAGTCGGCGGCGGTTCCCTGCGCAAGCAGGTGACCAATCCGGTCGAAGAGGCGGTTGAGAAAACCACGGTCGTAAACCTGTCCCGCACATCGAAGGTAGTAAAGGGCGGCAAGAGATTCTCTTTCCGCGCGCTGGTGGTGGTGGGCAAGGGCAACGGCGAAGTGGGAGTGTCAATCGGCAAGGCGAACCAGGTGCAGCTGGCCATCCAGAAAGCATCGCTTCACGCCAAGCGGAACATGATAAAATTCCCGCTGAAAGCGGACTCTATTCCGCACGAGATTATCGGGCATTTCGGAGCCGGCAAGGTGTGGATGAAGCCCGCCGCGCCCGGCACCGGCGTTATCGCCGGAGCGGGAGTGCGGGCGGTGCTGGAGGCGGCCGGAGTCAAGGACGTGCTGGCCAAGAGCCTTGGCAGCAACAACGCGTTCAATATGGTCTACGCGACCTTAGAAGCGCTTAAACAGCTTAAAAGCCGCGACGCGGTCAACGCGTCGCGGGGCAAAGCCGCCTAAGCGGTAAATAAAGAGGCATAAGAAGATGATCGGACTCAATACTCTTTCACCTATGAAAGGTTCCACCCACCGGAAAAAACGCGTGGGCACCGGCCGGGGTTCAGGACACGGGGAGCACAGCACCCGCGGTCTTAACGGCCAGTCCTCGCGGTCCGGTAACGGCCCCAAGGAGTCAAAGGAAGGCGGTCAGATGCCGCTGTTCCGGCGTATTCCGAAAAGCGGGTTCTCAAACAGGAAGTTCGCCATTTCTTGCGAATGGGTGAATCTCTCCGTCATTGCCGGCAAGTTTGAAAAAGGCGCAGTCGTCACACCGGAAACCATGAAGGAAAAGGGTCTGGTCTGCTGCGCCTGCAGAGTGAAGGTTTTGGGCGGAGGGGAACTTTCCCACCCGCTTGAAATCAGCGCGCATGGCTTTTCGAAATCCGCCAGGGAAAAAATCGAAAAAGCCGGCGGCTCTGCCATTGTAATTACCGAAAAAAACTGAGGCATTGTAAATAATGCAGTCAGGACTAATGAACCTGTTCCGTATACCGGAACTGAAGAAGCGGATGCTTTTCGTGCTCATCGCGCTGGCGGTTTACCGGGCTGGGGCGGCAATCCCCATTCCCGGCATAAACAGCGAGGCGCTGCGTTCGTTATTTGACGCGAACCGGAACAATCTTCTGGGTTTCCTGGATATTTTTTCGGGCGGCGCGCTGGGCAAGTTCTCGATACTCTCGATGGGCGTGATGCCGTACATCAACGCCTCGATCATCATGAGCCTGCTTTCGGGCGCGCACGTCATCCCGTATCTCGACCGCCTGTCGAAAGAAGGCGAGCTGGGCCGGCGCAAAGTCAACCAGATAACCCGGGTGTTCACGCTTGTGCTGGCGGCGTTCCAGAGTTTCGGGCTGACGATGGCGCTGTCGCATATGCCGACTCCGGGCAATGTGCCGATCGTGATAGATCCGTCGCCGCTGTTTTTCTTTACGACGGTGCTTACGCTGACCACCGGCACGCTGTTTGTAATGTGGCTGGGCGAACAGATGACGGAAAACGGAATAGGAAACGGCATTTCGCTGATTATTTTCGCGGGTATCGTGGACAGGATTCCGTCCGGCATTCTTAACCTAGTGCGGCTGGTGCAGGCGGATGAAATCGGGATAGTGTTTGCGCTGGTTATGGCGGTTGCCATATTCGGAATCATGGGTTTTGTGATCTGGGTTGAAACGGCCCAGCGCAAGATTCCCGTGCAGTACGCCAAGCGTCAGGTGGGCCGGAAAATGGTCGGCGGGGCGAGCAGTTATCTGCCGCTCAAAGTGGATCAGTCGGGCGTTATCGCGGTAATCTTCGCGATTTCACTGCTGATGCTGCCTATGACGATCATGCAGTTTAATCCGACCGCGGCCTGGGCGCAAAGCCTTATGGATTATTTCAATAGCGGCGGGTTCCTGTATGAGGCGGCATATGCCGCGCTTATCGTGTTTTTCTGCTATTTCTATAATTCGGTGAGCATCAATCCGAAGGAACTGGCTGACAACATGAAGAAGTGGGGCGGTTTTATTCCCGGCATTCGCGCGGGCGACCCGACCGCGTCGCATATCGAATGGATACTCAACCGCATCACATTCGGTGGCGCGCTGTTTGTTGTATTGATTGCCATTGTGCCCGACGTTCTGCGCCAGAAATACGCGCTGCCGTTCAGTTTCGGCGGCACGACGCTGCTGATTGTGGTCGGCGTCGCGCTTGACACTATCGGCCAGCTGGAAGCGCATCTGCTTATGCGGAACTACGAGCCGATGATGAAAGGTCAGCGCATCCGTGGCCGCTGGTTTAACGTAGGTTCCCAGTAGCATCGGACAGGAACGCGGCTGGCACGGGGTGCTGAGAAGAATGCGGGAAAAGTTTTTGGCAGTGCGGTGAATGCGGGCCGGCGAATCGGGCGGGCCGTAACCGCTGGGAAGCAAGGATTTAACCGTCTCCGGCCTGCGTCAACGCCGGAGGCGGCTTTTTCAGGAGCCCGGGCGTGAGCTTGCGGGCAGTGGAAGCGGAAGGTTATGGAAACCGGGGATCTTCTGTTTTAACGCATGGCAGTTTCCGGGAGTCCGGGTGGAAATCTGGCAAATAACGCTTCCCTAAACCTTTGAAAAGTAATAAAATATAGTAACGAGGTGACGACGTGAACGTGATTTTATTGGGCGCACCCGGTGCCGGAAAGGGTACTGCGGCGCCGTTATTGTGCCAGAAACTGGACCTGCGGCATATTTCGACCGGCAATATTTTCCGTGATGAAATAGCGCGGAAAACCGAGTTCGGGCTTAAAGTGCAAAAGCTCATCAGCGAGGGCAACCTCGTGCCCGACTCGATGGTTATGGACATTGTCACCGCCACATTGCGCACCATCAGGCAGGGGTTTCTGTTCGACGGGTTTCCCCGCACGGTGGCGCAGGCGACAGAGCTGGACGCGTTTTTAAAGTCCGAAGGCAGGAAAATTGATTTTGCCATCCTAATTGACGCGAACGAGGATGTTGTGGTTCGCCGGATCGCCGGCCGCAGAACCTGCGGCAAATGCGGCCAGATTTATAACGTGCTTACCGGCACGCCTCCGAAGGCGGAGAACGTGTGCGACAAGTGCGGCGGCGCGCTCAGGCACCGGGAAGACGATACCGAAACCGCGGTGCGTCATCGCATGGTTGTTTACCGGGAACAGACCGAACCGCTGATCGAGTATTACAAGACCCGGACGAATCTGATCGCCGTGGACGGGACGAAAACACCCGCCGAAGTCAACGGTTCGATATTTGAAAAAATCGGAGTGGTAGCCAGATAATGTCGCATCAGTCCGGGAAGCGGGCGGGCATAGTCCCGATAAAAAGACAAGGGCTGATCGAGCTGAAAACCCCCGGCGAGCTGCTAAAAATGCGCAAAGCCGGACAGGTTGTCGCGAAGACTCTGGCCGTGCTCAAAGATGCCATCCGGCCGGGCATAACCACCGGAGAGCTGGACCGGATCGCCGGGAAAACGGTTTACGATCTGGGCGCGAAGCCCTCGTTTCTGGGCTACTGCGGATACCCGGCGGTGCTGTGCGCATCCGTTAACGAGGAAGTGGTGCACGGGATACCCGCAGATGGCCGTGTGCTGAAAGCCGGCGATATAGTCAGCCTTGACATGGGCGCGTTTGTTGAAGGGTTTCACGGCGACTCGGCGATTACGGTGCCGGTCGGAAAAATCAGCGCGCGGACGCAGAAACTCATTGACGTGACCCGGACTTCGCTCGAGCGGGCGATTGAAATCATCAGGCCGGGCGCGACGCTCGGCGATATAGGGCACGCGGTGCAGAGTTATGCGGAAGGGTGCGGGATGTCTGTCGTGCGCGATTTTGTCGGGCACGGGATCGGCCGCAGGATGCATGAGGAGCCTCCGGTTCCGAATTACGGGCGCAAGGGAGCGGGACCGGCGCTGGAAGCGGGGATGGTGATCGCGGTGGAGCCGATGATCAACGCTGGCGGGTATGAAGTGCGGGTTCTGGAAAACGGCTGGACTGTAGTGACTGTTGACGGCAGCCTGTCCGCGCACTTTGAGCACACGATAGCGGTTACCGAGCATGGCTGCGAACTGATGACTCTGCCCTAGTGAAAAGATTTTCGGGTTATGCCGGGCTGGATTTTGAGCAGCAATAAAGCAGTTGCCGCGGAGCAGTAACGGCGAATAAGGGGGCCCGGAACAAGACACAGTTGTCCGGGCCGACAAAGGAGCGCATAAAAGCCGCTTATGGGAAATGACAAGATAGAAGTGGAAGGTGTAATAGTGGAATCTCTGCCGAACGCCTCTTTCCGGGTGGAAATACCGGGTGGTAAAATTTTACTGGCCCATATTTCAGGCAAGATGCGCATACACCATATCCGCATACTGCCCGGTGACAAGGTAAAGGTGGAGCTATCGCCTTATGATCTGACGAAAGGCAGAATTGTATACAGAGCAAAATAAGGAGGCCGCGGAGTGAAAGTTCCGCGGATGCCTAAAAAAATGAAAGTTAGAGCCAGCGTGAAGAAAATCTGTCAGAAGTGCAAAGTGATACGGCGCAACGGTGTCATTCGCGTGATTTGCAGCGTGAAGAAGCACAAGCAGCGCCAAGGCTAATCAAACACAAGGACAAAAAAGGAGGAAGTTGATTCCGGACTTCAAGAACCGGCGGGAAGACGGCCCTGAAACATGCGGGTGGCCCCCGGCGGCACAGCAGAATCGGCCGGCCGTAAACCGAGCGGGAAGTCAGAAACAAAGGAATTGACATATACTATGGCCAGAATTGCCGGAGTGGATTTACCGAAGAACAAAAGGATTGATGTCGCGCTCTGCTACGTCTATGGCGTGGGGCAGACGCGCTCAAAGGAAATCTTCGCCAGGCTTGGTAACGAGATCAGCCCGGAAACCCGGGTGAAGGATCTTACCGAGCATCAGGTGATGCTTCTGAACAATACCCTGCAGAAAGAATACAAGGTCGAGGGCGAACTGCGGCGTGAAATAACGCAGAATATCCAGCGTTATATTGAGATCGGCTGCTACCGCGGCCTGCGTCATCGCAGAGGCCTGCCTCTGCGCGGACAGCGCACCCGCACCAACGGCCGCACAAGACGCGGCAAGAGAAAAACCGTAGGTTCAAAGTAAGGGGTATATAAAATGGCAGAAAAGAAAATCACCACCAATAACGCTGCGGCCTCGACACCCGCGGCAGGCAAGAAAAAACAGCGCAGAACTGTTTCCTTTGCGGTTATCCATATCAAATGCACGTTTAACAACACCATAATAACCGTTACCGACGACAAGGGCAACGCCCTTGGCTGGTCAACCTCCGGCTCCAACGGGTTCCGGGGCACGAAGAAGGGCACTCCGTTCGCGGCGCAGATAACCTGCTCGCGCGCGCTCGACAAGGTGAAAGATGCGGGTATCAAGGACGCGACCATTCTGGTCACCGGACCCGGACCCGGACGTGAAACCGCCATCAGAGCCGTACAGGCTACGGGGATACATGTAGTCAGCATAAAAGATGTAACCCCCATTCCGCACAACGGATGCAGACCCCCTAAAGCCAGAAGGGTGTAACGGAGGATATGTTAAATGGCCAGATATACTGAAGCAAGATGCAAAAAGTGCCGGAAACTGGACACAAAACTGTTTCTTAAAGGCACCAAATGTTTTACCGGCTGCGTGATGGAAAAACGCGCGGCCAAACAGGGCCGGTTCCAGAGTTTCCGGAGCAAGAAATCGGAATACGCGGTTCGGCTTATGGAGAAACAGCGCGCGAAATTTGCAGCCGGGATGACCGAGCGGCCGTTCAGCAATTTGTTTGTGAAAGCGACGCATATGCCCGGCAGATCAGGCGAGATGTTCCTGCGGCTGCTGGAGACGCGGCTGGACAACGTTGTCCGGCGGCTGGGGTTTGCGGTGTCTTTGCAGGCTGCGCGGCAGCTGGTGAGCCATGGTCATGTGAAAGTGAACGACCGCCGCGTTGACGTGGCGTCATTCCATGTAAAGCCGGGCGATCGGGTCACGCTTGATTCGGCTGTTGCCGGGACTACCGCCGTCAAGCAGGGGCTTGAAGAAACGGACAAGCGCGCTTTGCGGCCCAGCTTTCTGGAATACGACGGGGCGAAATTCTCCGGGAAACTGCTCAGATGGCCGGATCGCGGCGAGATGTCATATTCGGTTAACGAGCAGCTGATTGTCGAGTTCTATTCAAAATAAAATTTCCGGAGGAAACGCGAATGTTTGTTGAAGAATTGGTACTTCCCGCGAAAGTCACCGCGGACGATAAAACAGTCAGCGAGTTTTACGGCAAATTCATCGCCGAGCCCTACGAAAGCGGGTACGGCCACACGGTGGGCAATTCATTGCGCCGGATATTGCTGTCGAGCCTTGACGGCGCGGCGGTAACCGCGGTTCGCCTTGAAGGCGCGGTGCATGAGTACAGCACTCTGTCCGGCGTGCGCGAGGATGTGATAAATATCCTGCTCAACCTCAAACGCCTGCGGGTGAAAATGCACAGCAACGGCCGGGAATATATTTACCTCAACGCCGCCAAAGACGGCGCGGTGACGGCGGCGGATATAACCGGCAACGACAATGTTGAAGTGCTGAACAGGGACCTTGTGCTGGCGCATCTGGAGCCGGGCGCGAAGCTGTCGGCCGAGCTGGAGATTTCGATGGGCCGGGGTTATGTGTCGGCCGACGAGATCGCGAAAGTGCAGCGGCCGGCGGGTTTTATCCCGATGGACGCGCTGTTTTCGCCCGTGACAAAGGTGCATTACGACGTGCAGCCCGCCCGCGTAGGCCAGAAGACCGACTATGACAGGCTTGTCATCGAGGTTCATACGGACGGCACGATCAACCCCAAGGACGCGCTGCAGAAAGCGGCATCCCTGCTGAAAAAATCGCTGCACATCTTCACGCCGGAAGGCGAGCTCGCGGATGAACCCGCGGGCGGAACCGGCGCCGCCGAACCGGTTAAGCTTGACAGCAGCATTGCCGACAAGCTTAACCAGCCGGTTGACATCATAGAACTTTCGAGCCGCTCCGCCAACTGTCTTAAGGCCGCGCAGATCCACATAGTGCGTGATCTGGTGACCAAGACCGACGAGGAGCTGAAAGCGATCAAGAATTTCGGGAACAAGTCCCTTGACGAAATCAAGGAAAAGCTCACCGAGATGGGACTTTCGCTCGGCATGGACGTTTGACGGAGGAAGGATTTTAAAATCCGAGAGCAAGAAATGATCAAAAACCTAGGACATCGCAAACTTTCAAAGACAGGCTCCCACAGACGGAGCATGTTCGCGAACATGACAACCAGTCTCCTTTTAAACGAGGAGATCAAGACAACCGTTATCAAGGCGAAAGAGCTGCGCCGCGTGGTGGAACATGTCATCACGCAGGCTCGGGACGGCAAGAAGGTAGCCGTCATGCGTACGGTAAGAAACAGGGTTGCCTACAAGAAACTGTTTGAAGTAATCGCTCCCCGGTACTCCACTCGGCCGGGCGGCTATACCCGGATACTTCGCATAGGCCGCAGGGCCGGCGATAACACCGAGATGTCGCTCATCCGGCTGGTGGATTAGCAAAAGCGATGCTGGATTATCTGTTTAGCCTGTTCTCCAGCGACATGGGGATGGATCTGGGCACGGCCAACTCGCTTATTTACGTAAGCGGAAAAGGCATAGTGTTGCGGGAACCCTCCGTGGTCGCGATAGACAGGGAAACAAGACAAGTTCGTGCCGTCGGGAGTGAGGCCAAGCAGATGCTTGGCCGCACTCCCGCCAACATCATTGCGGTCAGGCCGTTGCGCAACGGCGTGATAGCGGATTTCGAAGTGACGCAGGAAATGATCAAGTATTTCATCCGCAAAGTGCACAACCGCCGCAACCTGCTGCATCCGCGTATAGTTATCGGAATCCCTTCGGGGATTACCGAAGTGGAACGCCGCGCCGTTCAGGAAGCCGCAGAACAGGCTGGCGCGCGCGAAGTATGCCTGATAGAGGAGCCCATGGCCGCGGCCATTGGAGCTGACCTCCCGATTTCCGAGCCGCACGCCAGCATGATAGTAGACATCGGCGGCGGCACCACAGAAGTGGCCATAATATCGCTTGGCGGGATGGTGGTGACCAAGTCAATAGATGTGGCCGGCGACGAAATGGATGACTGCATTATCCAGTATTTCCGCAGGAAGTACAATCTCATCATAGGCGAAACGACGGCCGAGGATGTCAAAATAAAGATCGGCTCGGTGTTTCCGCTCAAAGAGGAGAAAACGCTTGAGGTCAAGGGCCGGGACCAGTCGCAGGGCCTGCCCAAGACGCTGGTGGTTACGAGCGAGGAAATACGCCAGGCGCTCATGGAGCCCATCCGGCTGATCGTGGATGTGATCAAGAACGCGCTGGAGGAAACTCCGGCCGAGCTGGCCGCGGATCTGGTTGACCGCGGGCTTGTGATCGCGGGCGGCGGGTCGCTTATTCGTGGGATAACCGATTTGATAAGGCAGGAGACGGATTTGCCCGTGCATCGCGCGGCTGATCCGCTCAGCTGCGTGGCTATCGGCACGGGGAAGTATCTGGAAGAGCTGGACAATATCAGAAACCGAAGACCCGATTTTGCAACATGGTACCGGGGACGCGCCAGATAATCGGCGGCCCCGGTTCCCTTTTACAGGAATTTTAGGCAGTTGCGCTGTAATCCCGGCGTCCCCGTTCGCGGGGCGCGTAAAGGCTGATGCGGAATATCGGGTTTCCGGGCTGTAACGGAGACTATGGACAGGGAAAGATGCTCCGCCGGCATTTCGCTGGTGACATTTTCGTTAGTTTCAATAGTGCTGCTCCTGTTGCCGCTGAGCCCGCTGGTGGGCACGGTGCGGGGGCTGGCCGGCGCGGTGTTTTATCCGTTTTTGCGCCCGGCCGACGCGCTGGTTCACAATTCCGTACAAATACCCCAGAACGCCAGAATGCTGCTGGACGCGGTGGACGAAAACCGCGCGCTCCGGCGGCGCAATCTCGAACTGCAGGCCGCACTCGGCCAGTATGAAGCGCTGCTGGAAACGGCGCGCCGCTATGACGAAATGACCGGCTCCGCCGGACAGCTGCGCTGGAGCGGCGTGTGGGCGCGAGTGATCAGCGCGGTTCCTCCCGACAATTACAGCAGTGTCATTATAAACCGCGGCGCGAAAGACGGGGTGCGGATCAAGGATCCGGTGCTGGCCGTTTACCGCGGCGCGGTCGGGCTGGCTGGCAAGGTTATAGAAACGTCGTCGGGCACGGCGCGGGTGATGCTGGTGTCGGATCCCATGTCGTCGGTGACTTGCAGCATCAGGGATCGCGGCACCGACGCGCTGCTGGAAGGCCTGAACGGGAAATACCTGCGGCTGAATTACATTCCGCCGGACAGCAATATCGCGGTCGGCGACACGATAGTAACGTCAGCCGTGAGCGTGCTGTTCCCGGCGGGCGTAACGGTCGGCAGGGTAGTCGAGCTGTACCCCAGGGAAGCGTTCATGACATTTCTTTCCGCGCGGATCGAACCGGCCGTAAATATCGGCGGGATCGGCGAGGTGTTTGTGCTGGCCGGAGGGCAGAAATGAACTTTTTGCTTTGGCCGCTGCTGTTTTGCGGGTTTGCCGGCGCGCACTGGTTTGTCGGGCAGTACTGCGCGTTTTTCGGAACGGCGCCGTCGGTTCTGCTGGCGGCTACGGTGGCGTGCGCTATCGCGAGCGCGCCGGCCCAGGCGATGGCGTTCGGGTTTTTTGCGGGTCTGTTCGCGGATTTTCTCGCGGTGCATTTGTTCGGCGGATACGCGCTGCTTTTTGTGATTACGGCCTATGCGGTCTGCTTCGCCAAATCGCGGATCTATTTTGAAACGCCGGCCGCCCAGTTCTGGCTGTGCGCCGCGCTGACTCTGTTGTGCGCGGCGGGTTATATGGCGGAGAGTCTGGTTTTTCTGGACAAGCCGTTTCCGGTCGTGTGGCGGACATGGTTTTTGACGCCGGTTTATAACGGGGCGCTGTGCATGGCGGCGTTTCCGTTTTTCCTGCTGTTCCGTCCGGTCCGCCGGATAACTTCCGGCGGCGGGCTGTTCGGACGGTGACCGGGAGGTTCCGGCCTGGCCGGGCAGCCGGTTCGGAGGCTCGGTATTTGAAAATGGTATGGGTTTGATAAAAGTCCCAAAAGAGAGGCTGGAACACCTGTGGCTGCTGGTTTATCTGGTGGTCGCGGTGCTTGCGCTGCGGCTGGTGGACATCCAGTTATTCCAGCACAGCCGGTTTCTGGCCGCCGCCGAGCGCAACCGGACGCAGGTGCTTATCCAGAACGCTCCGCGCGGGCGGGTGATAACGAAGGACGGGGCTATTGTAGCCACCAATAAACCCACTTTCAGCCTTGTGTTTCTTCCTGCCGCGTCGGGCGAGACGGGATATTTTGACAAGCTGGCCGGAGATTTCGCGGGCCTGCTGGGCAATGACAAGCTCGAGATTTTAAACATCATGCAGCAAGCCAGCCGTCACGGCCGGCCCGTGCGGCTGGCGGAGAATCTGAGCGCGCGGGAGATGTTTTCGCTTTCGGAGCTTAAAGCGTTGTATCCCGGCATCGAACTGGTGGTGGAAACCAAGCGCGCCTATCCGTACGGCTCGATGCTGAGCCATCTGCTGGGATATATGGGCAAAATGAGCCGGCCGGAATGGCTGGCCTATCGGAAAGACGGGTACCGGTTTGACGACCGGATCGGCAAAACCGGAATTGAAAAGATCTTTGAAAAATATCTCAAGGGCCGCGACGGCGGCATTTACCTGGAAATTGATTTCCGGGGGCGGCTGGCCGGAGTGCTGGCCCGGCAGAAATGGGAACCGGGCTCGGACGTAAGACTGACGGTTGATTTCAGGGCGCAGGAAGCGGCTGAGCTGGGCCTGCGCAATTCGCTGACTCAAAAAGGCGCGGTGGTGGCCATTAATCCGCAGAACGGGGACATTCTGGCAATGGCGTCGGCTCCGGATTTCGAACCGGCGATGTTCATAGAAAAAAGTTCTTCGAGCGTGCGCGCGAAACTGCCGGAATTCAACTATGCCATTCAGGGCCAGTACGCGCCGGCCTCCACTTTTAAAATCATCGTGGGCGCGGCGGCGCTGGAAGCGGGCTACCTGAAACCGGGCGACCGGTATTTCTGTCCCGGCTATTATGACACCGGATCCCGGCGGTTCCAGTGCTGGGAGAAGAAAGGGCATGGTTCGCTTGATTTCATACAGGGCATGGCGCATTCCTGTGACGTGTATTTTTACAACGTGGCGGTGAAGATGGGCCCGTCCGCCATTGAAAAATATGAAATGGGGTTCAGGCTCGGCATGCCCACGGGCGTGCCGCTGCCGGGGGAAGTGGCGGGCAGGGTCTTCGGCCCGCGCCAGCGCGCGCAGCAGCGCAGTTACTGGTTCATGGGCGATACTCTGAACCTTTCCATCGGGCAGGGCGAACTGCTGGTCACGCCGATCCAGATGGCGCAGGTAATCGCGGCGGTCGCCAACCGCGGCAGTTTCTGGCGGCCGCAGTTCGCCGAGCAGATCGTGGATAATTCCGGCAAGCCGCTGTTCCGGAAAAAAGTGGAACTGCTCAGCCGGGTTAATCTGGGCGATACCACGTGGGATATTCTGTGGCAGGCGCTGCGCGAGGTTGTAACAGCCGGGACGGCGGCGGGCATTAATGACAGGGATCTGGAATTATACGGCAAAACCGGCACCGCCCAGACTTCGCGGGGCGACGAAAACGCGTGGTTCGTGGCGTTTGCCCGGCGCGATGGCAAGGCGCCCGACATAGCGGTGGCGGTCATGGTGCAGCACGGCAAGCACGGCTCCAGCGCGGCTGCGCCTATTGCGCGCAATGTCATACGCGCATATTACAGGCTGGACGAGAAGAAAAACAGGGCGGACGCGCAGGCCCGGCAGTCCGTCGGGGTTTCAACGGGCGCCATTACGGCAGGCGCCGGACTGCTTGAGAAAAAGCCAGTGAAACAGGGCGCTGCCACGGTGAATCCGTCCGGCGGGCCGGTGCCGGCCGCGCCGGATCCCGCGCCGGTGAAAAGCACGGGCCCGGCCGGAACGTCGTTCAGCCCGGCGAGAGTGTCCGGGCCGAAATGGGACAGACAATGACAGCATTTGCCACAGACAGGCGTGAATTGAAAAAAGGCCGGCTTGACTGGATACTGGCGGCTACGGTGGCGTTTATCGCCACGATCGGAACAGTGGCCATTCTTTCTTCGGTAACGGGTTTGCCGTTTGGCGAGCGCGTTATCCATATCCATATGATGGCGCTACCTGTCGCGGCCATATTGTTTCTGTTCGGCTGGAGCGCGAATTATCAGATTTACCAGGACCAGTGGAAAGCGTTGTACGGGCTCATTCTGGGTTTGCTGCTGGCGGTGCTGGTGCTGGGCTCCACGGACCGGGGTTCGCGGTCGTGGTTTCATCTGGGTCCGATTTCCATGCAGCCGTCTGAACTGTGCCGGGTGGGCCTGATACTGGTGCTGGCCAATTATCTTGACAGGAACGCGCCGCGCGTAAAGCAGCTGAGCACTTTTCTGGGCGCGGTGCTGCTTATTCTGCCGGTTTTCGCGCTGATCATGCTGCAGCCGGATTTTTCCGCGCTCATTGTCACTTTTCCGACGCTGGTGGCGATGCTGTACTGCGCGGGCGCAAGCCTGGCGCATCTGTTCAGCGTTGTCGGGTTCGGGTGCGTGACGGGCGCGCTGACCGTTTTGTGGACGCTTATTCCGCTTTACCCGGACTGGCTTGAAGAAAGCGCGCTGGCTCAGAATTTCATGTCGTTTTCGAAGTTCGGTTTGCCGGCGCTGGCGTGTGTCGGTGTTATTGCGGCGCTGGTGTTTTTTGCGTGGAAAGCGTGCGTGAGGTTCAGGGTGCGGGTCCGTCCGGCGCATTTTATAGGGGCGGCGGCTGTTCTGATAGGGGGGTATGTCACCGCGATAGGGGTGCAGACCCAGATCAAGGATTACCAGCGCAAGCGGTTTGAGGCGTTTCTGGCCCCGCAGGCCGATCCGCGCGGCGCGGGCTATAATGTGCTGCAGTCTAAGATCGCGATCGGGTCAGGCGGGTTCTGGGGCAAAGGCGCGTTTTCCGGCACGCAGGCGCGGCTCGGGTTCGTGCCGGAACGGCATACGGATTTCATCATGGCGGTGGTGGGCGAGGAGATGGGGTTTGTCGGCTCGTTCGGAGTGCTGGCGCTGTATCTGCTGATGCTGTGGCGGCTGACGGTTATCGCGCGGCTTTCGCGCGACCAGTTCGGCTATCTGAGCTGCTGCGGCATTTTCAGCATGTTTTTCATTTACCTGTGCATTAATTTCGGCATGGCGGTCGGAGTGATGCCGGTGGCGGGCGTGCCGCTGCCGCTGCTGTCGTACGGCGGGTCTAATCTGGCGGCGTCGTTCTGGGCGTTCGGGATCGCGGAATCGGTGTACGCGCGCAGGATGGCGCTGGTATGATGGCAATGCAGCCGGGTGGCTTCAGGGAAAAGAAAAACCCGGCGGTGCGGCCGGGCGCGGCGGAGGCGGTTTCGCGCGTACGGATCAGGCTGGCTCGCGGCGGGCAGGCCGCACGCGTAAGCCCGCGCGAGCAACTGCAGCTGTTCCGGGAGATGGTGTCCGTGTCCGGGCTTGATTACGCGGTTAAATCGGGCAACGTGAAAATGTCGTTCGGGCCGGCAATCGTTGAGGGTTATGAAAGCCGTTCGGAATACGCCGATCTGTTTTTGAAAGGTTTTGTTGACAGCGCGGGCGCGGCGGCCAGCCTGTGCGCGGTTTGCCCGGCCGGTTATGAAGTGCTTGGGGTAAGGCGCGTACCGGTGCAGTTTCCGTCGGTGGAGGAGATGCTTGCGGCGGTCAGTTACACGGTGCGCGGCGGGTTTGACGGCACGCTTGACGAGTTTGACGGTTTTGTGGGCGGGTGCGGGCCGATCCTGCGTGAAAAATCCGACGGGCGGGTGCTGGCGCTTAATCCGGCGGAGCTGGTGCTCAAGACGTCAATGCCGGAGCCGGGCGTGCTTGGGCTGCTTATGGCAGTGGGTGCGGGCCGTAATTTAAGGCCGGAGCTTTTGCTGGGCCGTCACAGCGGCAGGGAACTGGCGCCGGGGCGTGATATAAAGGTTATAAGGGAAGAGTTTTTCTGGAAGTCTTCGGACGGCAGTTTAATACCCGTCTGGGACTGATAAAATGGCATGGCCGGTTGCGCCGGGCACGACAGCCGGCAAAACGGATTTTAGAGAGGTAATCGAAATTATGAAAAGACAACAGTCTTCACACAGGCCGGAAAAAGTTGAAATAATAGCAAACACTTCGTTTGAGGAAACCCGCATAGCGATTCTGGAGGACGGGCGGCTTTCCGAGCTGCTCTGGGAACGGCGCGGCACGCTCAACATAGTGGGCAACATCTACAAGGCGGTGGTCGAGAACGTGCTGCCGGGCATTTCCAGCGCGTTTGTGAATATCGGCTACGACAAAAACGCCTATCTGTATATTTCCGACGTGATCGGCGGCGACAAGGAGCCTATTGACAAGCTGATCCGCAAAGGCGAGGAGATCATGGTGCAGGTGGTCAAGGACGCGATCGGCACCAAGGGCATGAAAGTAACGATGGACATTACGCTTCCGGGCCGTTACCTCGTGCTTACGCCTTACCAGACTTTTGTGGGCGTGTCGAAAAATATCGAGGATGACGAGAAACGGCAGAATCTGTCCGACATGGTGGCTCGGCTGGCCGACCGGTATCTTTCGGATATGGGCTGCATCGTGCGCACCGAAGCGGAAGACGCGACTGAAGAGGAGCTTGAGAAAGAGATGAAATATCTCTTCAAGCAGTGGGACTCGATAAAAAAACAGTTCGACACCTGCCGCGCGCCCAAGCTGCTGCATAACGATATGGATCTGGTGCTGGCGGTGACGCGCGATATCATGTCGGAGGATGTGGCGGTCTACATGCTCGACGACGAGCGGGATTACCGCAGCGTGCTCGATTTCGTGACCAAGATCTCGCCGGAACTTTCCAGCCGGATCAAGATGTACGAAGGCAAAACCCCGATTTTCACCGCGTTCGATGTCGACAAGGATATCGATAATCTCCGCCGGGTCAAGCTGGAGCTG
>JAQVSV010000038.1 GCA_028700325.1 Elusimicrobiaceae bacterium
AGGCGTAATCCTCCTCGGCGTTCACCGCCCACAAATGCGGCGGGCGGCCGCGGCCGCCCGTTACCCCGGCGACCCGGCTTTTCATTTCCTCCCGCATAGCGCGGGCAAGCGATTTTCCTTCAAGAATTTTATCTGCCATGGCTTGATTCTACAAAAAATCTCCGGACCAATGCCCGCACAGCCGCGAATGACCAGCCCTGCGGTTGTGCCATTGGACTGCCGTCTGACCGGCATGCCGGGCGTTTCCCTCAAGTTCCGGTCACTCCGCCAACGCAGCGGCGCGCGCTTCATTCCGCCGCGCATGCCCGGACGGCAATCATTGTGTCATGCCGGCCGGTGCCGGGTTTTTGTGCGCGGAACTTATAAAAAACGCCGGCCGAAAAATCGGCCGGCGTCCCCAGCTTAAGCGCGGTGAATCAGGCGTTTATCATTCTGGCGCGGGAAATATCGCCTTTCTTGTCGAGATAGTAGAGATAGCCTTTTTCTTTTTTGATTTTGCACTTCACAACTTTCGCCGGCCGACCGCTTTTCTTGCCGCCTCTGGCCATTTTGACCCGGGAGACATCGCCGTCTTTGTCAATATAATAGAGGAAGTCTTTTTCGCGTTCGACACCAGCTTTAAGAACTTTTTCTGCCATAGTAGTACCCTCCTAAAGATACTGCAACTACAGCCAGTGTAGTAAATCTTATTTTTTTTGGCAAGCGGTTTCTACGCATTTTCCAGACGGAAGACCCGGCCTTTTTCCGTAACGCGCCCCCGCCGGAACGAACCGGCAAACCGATTTTTGCCGGCGCATGAATATCAAATAGGCCTTTCGTCCCTTGCTTTTGAACCTGCATACTAATATCATAAAAGGATATAATATGTGTATAAATACGAATGATCCGGCTACATGGTGACTATTATGAAAAATCTGCTTTTCGCTCTGCTGCTGGCAAATTTTGCGCCGGGATCGGCGCTGGCGCAAGCCCTCCCGTCCGGTAAAACCGGCGTCATACCTGAAATTACAGCCGCTCCGGCGGCCAGACCGGACAGGCTGATATTGCCGCTTCAAAAAAAGAAATGGACCGTGATGATTTACATCAACGGCAAGAATAATCTGGGCGGAATCGGGTGGTATAATTTCGACCAGATCGAACAGGCCGGATCCGATGGCGCCACGAACATAGTGGTGGAGATTGGCGCCGCGAACACAAATGAAAAACGCGAAATCATTGATTACGCTCCGGTAGAACTGTTGTATCCGGTGTCCGGCGGGAAAACGGTAACGCTCGCGTCGCGCGACAATGTGGATATGGGCGACTGGAAAGAGCTTGTCCGGTTCGCCGGTTACGCCAAAAAGAATTTCCCGGCGGACAATTACATGCTGATCATCTGGGGCCACGGCACCGGCTGGCAGTCAAGCGACTACGGCAAACAGGTTCAGGGCACCGCGCCGCGCGACGGCGAAGCTCTGGGCCGGGCGGTTCTGCTTGACGACCAGACCGGCAACCATATAACCACGATTGAACTGCGCGCAGCGCTTAAAGCGATGGGCGGAGTTGATGTGCTGGCCTACAACTCCTGTCTTATGGCGGATATCGGCGTAACCGCCGAAATAAGCAAATATGCGGATTATATAGCCGGCTCGGAAGAAATTTTCTGGGGGCCGATGGATTTTGAAATATTTCTGAAGGCTTTCCATGCGCTCCCCGGCATCTCCGCCCGGCAAGCCGCCATCCTGTTCATTGACTCTTATACGGATGATTTCAGGGACCGCAATGATCAGGATATCACTGCTTCCGTTATTGACACGTCCCGCATTCCGCCGCTTGCCAAGGCCATTAAAGATTTCGTGCCGGTTGCGCTGGTTTCGCCGGACAAAGCCGCTCTGCAAAACGCGTACAGGATGGTCAATGCCTTCAGAAACCCCTCGGAATGCGACCTGTACGATTTCGTGAAGCTCGCCGCCGACACCACCGACCCGCGATTGAAAACCGCCGCGCAAAGGGTGATGGATTCAATAAGTTCCGCCGTAATAAAAAACAGCACCGTCGGACTGCATGTGGGAAAAGCGCATGGAATCTCCGCGTATCTGCCGCTGAAAAATTATGACGGCGAATTCGAACAGCTGATGTTCGATAAATACACCGGCTGGAGCCGGTTGATCAAGTACCTCATGGCGGACATACCGGCAGACCAGCAGGCCGGCCAATAATTCAACAAGAAGGCCCGGCGTATTTTTTCAGCCGGGCCTTTAAATACCGTTTCGCGGACTGATGCGGCACACGGCCACAGCCCGCACACGCCTGACAATCTCCCCGGCCGGTTTCGATATAGCCCGGCCCACGGCATTCCCTGCAGCAATAATCCCGGCAAACATAGCCGGCGCCGCATCACGCGCCCCGCAAGCCGCCGCCTCCGGCTAATACTCGGGCAAAACAGAAAAATCCCGTCATGCTTGCCGCACAGACTGACAAAACTGCACGAAAGCTTCCTTCTTATTTGCTATTCTATAACGGTATGCAGTTTGCAGGAGGCCAGCTATGTCCGATAAAAAAACCATAGGCATACTTACCGGCGGGGGCGACTGCCCCGGCCTTAACGCAGTCGTGCGCGCCGCCACCAAAACCGCGCTTAAATGGGGCTGGAAAGTGATCGGCTTTAAAGACGGCTACGCCGGCCTGGTGGAGGACCGGTTTACCGAGCTCGGCCCGGACAGCGTTTCCGGAATTCTCACCCGCGGCGGCACCATACTGGGCACAAGCAATACCGCAAATCCCTTTGCCTACACGCTCGCGCCGCTCGGCTCGCCCGACAAACCGGCGGACATGTCCGGCCGCACGGCCGAAACGGTCGCACGGCATAAACTGGACGCCTTGATCGCGATCGGCGGGGACGGCACCCTTTCGATCGGGCTAAAACTCATCGAGATGGGCCTGCCGGTGGTGGGCGTGCCCAAAACAATTGACAACGATCTCGCCGCCACGGACGTTACCTTCGGGTTCGATTCCGCGCTCGCCGTAGCCACCGACGCGGTTGACAAGCTGCACACCACCGCCGAATCGCACCACCGGGTAATGATTCTGGAAACAATGGGCCGCTACGCCGGCTGGATCGCGCTGCGCAGCGCGATAGCGGGCGGAGGCGACGTGATCCTGCTGCCGGAAATACCCTACAGCGACGAGGAAATCTGCCGCGCCATCCGGCGCCGCGTAAGCAACGGCAGAAATTTCAGCATTATCGTGGCCGCCGAAGGCGCGGCGCCGGCGGGCGGAGAAATGTCGGTTTACAAAACGGTCAAGGGCTCGCCGGATCCGCTGCGGCTGGGCGGAATCGGCTATAAAATAGCCGGCCAGATTGAAAAACGCTGCGGCATCTCCACCCGCGTGGTCGTGCTCGGCCATCTCCAGCGCGGCGGCACGCCCACTGCGTTCGACCGCTGGCTGGCGACCCGGTTCGGCTATCATGCGGTCAAACTCATCAGTGAAGGCAAAACCGGCTACATGACCGCGCTTAAGGGCATGGATATCGTCGCCGTACCGACAAAGGACGCGGTGCGGCAGCTGCGCCGCGTTTCCGCCGACTGCGAGGAATTGCAGGTCGCGCTGGGAACCGGAGTAAGTTTCGGAAATTCAGATTACAGGTAGGCACAAAATGGCAGACACAGCTGAAACACTGTACGGCATACACCCGGTAACGGAAGCGCTGCGCTCGAAACGGCGCAATGTCACGGCGGTCTATGTAGCGGACGGACGGCAGGGCCCCGATATCAACCGCATCCTCAAGATGGCGAAAAAGAAAGGCGCGAAAATCATCCGGTGCGACAGGCATGACGTGGAAAAAATGGCGCGCGGCAAAAACCATCAGGGCGTGGCGGCGAAAGCCGAGCCGCTTAAAATTCTGTCTTTATCCGAAGCGATCGCGCTGGACGCGGGCAACAAGCAGGCTTTCTGGCTGGGCGTGGACGAGATAAGCGATCCGCAGAACCTCGGCGCGATCATCCGCTCGGCGGCCTGCCTGGGCGTAAGCACCGTGGTCGTGCCGGGCCATCGTTCGGTAAGCGTAACCCCCACCGTCCAGCGCGTGAGCGCGGGCGCGGCGGAACGCATCAACATCGTGGCGGGCGGAAATCTCAACCAGGCCATTCTGCGCCTGAAAGACGAAGGGTTCTGGATTTACGGGGCCGACATGTCGGGCAAACCCGCGCCGGAAGTTAAATACAAACTGCCGGCGATGCTGGTCATCGGCTCGGAGAGCCACGGCATCCGGCTCAAAACCGGCGAACATTGCGACGAAATCGTGAGCGTCCCCCAGACCGGCGGGCTTGACAGCCTCAACGCCGCCGCGGCCGCCTCGATCCTGATGTACGATGTGGCGGCGAAAACGGGCCTGTGGAAATTTCAGCCCGGCGACGAGGATCTTTAGCCTGGCGCGGCCCGGCCGCGCCAGCCCGATCCTGAAACGCGGGCTGCCGTGCTGTTCGCCGCGCCGGGCAAACAATAAAATCATCCGGTTGTGAAAAACTCCGTCGGCGCAAGCCGGCGGAGTTTTTCACAACCGGATTCGCAATCCGCAGGATCTGCGCGGCGCTATGCTCCGCCGTCCGATTCAACCGACCGCGCGCCTTTCACGGCGAACCAGCTCCCCGCGACCAGCATTACGCAACAGGCCAGCATGGCACAACGCAGGCCGAACCGGTCGGACAGTATTCCGATTATCGTGGGTGAAACAGCGTCGCCAAGAATATGAATTATAAACACGTTCAGCGCAAAAGCCATGGACCGAACCGATAAATCCGTGCAGGCCACCACGGCCGCGTTCATCGGCGCGATATTCACAAACACCAGAATTTCGGCTATGACCAGCGCGGTTAAAGCCACCGGCAGACTGTCAGCGGCCAGGCCGGTTATCAGAAACGGCAGCGACAGCAGCAGCGCGGCGGCGGTAATAATGAAGTATGCCCTGTCCGTTTTTTCATGCAGCCAGTCGGCGGCCCAGCCGCCGAGCAGCGTGCCGGCGCTGCCGGCCAGCACTGTCATTATGCCGAACACCAGCCCCGCTTTTCCTACGCTCATGCCGTAATAACGGGTAAAAAAAGTGGGCGCCCACGCGGCAAACCCGCCCAGCGTGAAAGTGGACATGGCAAGCGACAGGCACGCATACATGAAAGGCCTGTTCCTGAAAAACTCAAGGTACTGCCGCCAGTCCGGGCCGGCTTGCGCTGCGCGCCCGGCCTGACGGCGAGGATCGCGCAAAGCAAACGCCAGCACACCCAGAATAATACCCGGCACGCCAACCATCATAAACGCCGCGCGCCAGCCAAACGCCTGCCCCAGTTTCCCGCCGAGCAGATAACCTAGCGCGCTGCCCATGGGCAGCGCCATGGTAAACAGCGCCAGCACCCGCGCGCGGCGAGCGGCGGGAAAATATTCCGCCACGAACGACGGGGAAATCGCCGTAAACCCCGCCTCGCCGATCCCTATGAACGAACGCGCGAACAGCAGGTGTCCGTAATTCCTGACCGCAGCACCCGCCATCGTGGCAAAACTCCACAGCAGCGCGCTGGCGGCAATCAGCTTCTGCCGGGGCCCGCGGTCCGCCAGATACCCGATTCCCGGAGAAGCCGCCAGATAAACCAGCATGAACGCCGACGCCAGCAGCCCCAGCGCCGCGTCTGAAATGCCAAGATCCGATTTGATCAGCGGGAAAACCGCGTACAGCACCTGCCGGTCTATGTAATTGAACAGATTGATAAGAAACAGCAGCGCGAAAACGCTTTTCGCACCCGCAAATACGAACCCTTGCGCGGCACCGCAAGCTGCCGGCTCTTTTTGAAATTCAGTCATCGTCCAAAACCGCTCCGCGCACAAAAACAGATCCGCCGGAAACAATACTCCCGGCGGATCCGCGTCGCAAAAACTCCGTCATCTGGCCCAGATAGCGTAATTCTCGCCGCTTTCCACGGCAGTCCAGCCGGGGCCGGGCGACCAGTCCCACGACGAACCGAGTTTCAGCGCGATTTTCCGCTTCCGCCCGGTTATAACAGCCGCGTAGAGATTTTTTTCCGCCTTTATTATTTCAACGGGGCTGGTAGCGGTAATGCCGGCCTCTTTGCGGATGCCGACCAGCTTCAGAATCTTGTTTTTGCAGCTCTCGCCCCAGTCGAACAGATGCGGCCAGAACACGCACGGCACGCCCGGATGGGTAAGAATGTAGGCGTAGCCCATCATCCGCTGTGTTTTATAGCTTTCCGGCGCGTTGGCTATGAAATTCGGATCGCGGGGCGACGTGTCGTGATTTTCCACGAACGTAACCGCCTTCGCCGGCCACCAGCCGACGAACCCGGAAGGCCTGCCCCCGTCGTTAAGCACGTCGAATTGTCCGCTTTCGGCGGCATTGACTATGTTGTAGCGGGTCGTAAAATCGAAAACGGATGAAGCGGCGGCTTTGCCGGCGGACGAATCAGTTGAATCGGCCCAGTTGGCCAGAGCCTGCCGGTTCGTGTCATAAAACTCGCCAACGGAAAACGCAGGGTTTGACGCCGCGTTATACTGCCCCACATAATGGCCGGGAAACCCTTTCACCATATCGTAGCGCCAGCCGTCATACCCGAGCCGGCGCAGCCAGACAAGATATTTCACCGCGTCCTGCTGCACAATGGCTTTGGTATGGTCAATATCGCGGCAGCCGCCGTCGCCCTGGCCCTGGTCGTAGTTTTCGCTTTTGGGCCCGCCCTGCCATTCGTCGTCCTTGACGATGACGGTGGTCGGCCAATCGGGATTCCTGAAATCCGCCCAGCCTGTTTTCCCGTTGCGGTGGTTAAAAACTATATCGCCCAGCACCTTCACTCCGCTGGAATGCATCGCCTGTATGGCCTGCTCCAGCCGCTCGCGTTCGCCCCATTGCCCGTTGAGATTATACCACTCGGACGGATAATAGCTGCCCACCGCGGCAGGCGGAAACCAGATCAGGTCAAACCCCATCCGTCCTATTTCCTCGGCGCGGCCGGCCAGTTCCCCCCACCAGCCTCCGGCCGGATGATACCAGTAGCTGTCGGCGTACCAGTGAAAGCCCTGAAGCATTATGGCGCTGCCTGCATCGAATTGCGGTTTCGCGGGCGGCTCAAGATTGCCGCCATTATAATGATCGGGGAGGGTTGAATCGTCCGGCTGTCTGATGAATCTGGAACTGCTTGAAACGGATGCGGCATAAGGTTCTGCGACAGCCGCATGGCCCGAAGCCGAATTCAACTGGGAAAGCGCGCGCCGGCTATCCTGCGCGCCGGCAGGAACCGCCATACAACACAACATGCATAATATCGGGATCTTGTTCATAACCGCTCTCCAGTACAGTCAACCAATTCTAACCGAATGGGCAACAGGTGTCAACATGGCTCCAGAATAAAAAAAGGGGCGGCTATGCAGCGCCGCCCCCTGGAAAACTCAAACGGATACTTAGATGCAGTACATGGTAACGGTGGTGCTGGCTACGGTATTGCAATCGGCACAGCCGCAGCAGGAATCGAAAGATTCAATGATTTCGGGCTTGGACATGGTATGTAAACCTCCTAAAGGATATGTTTCTTATATCAAATTATATCAGCCTGCCGGCACGCGGTCAAGGGCCCATGCAGCCCTTTGTTTTCTGCCCCAAGGGCCTATCCCGGGAAATCACTGCATGAACAGACAACAGGATCCGCCCGCGTTTATTTCAACCTTGCTTCTGACACCGAACGCGGCCACGGCAACAGCGCGCACTGCGTCAGGCTTTTCAGCTATGGATTTTGAGAAGCTGCGGCAGTATCGTGCCCGCCTTGCCCAGTATCGAAACGGTCGCCAATGAACTCAGAGGAGTCTTTTCCATATTAACCTCTATCACGGGGATCGCGCGCCGGATCGCCATGACGGCAAACCCGGCCGCCGGATACACCTGGGCGGAGGTACCGACCATGATGAACGCCTGGCAGTCCCGCACGGCCAGTTCGGCCCGCGCCAAGGCGTCCTGCGGCAGAGGCTCGCCAAACCAGACGATGTCGGGCCGGAGCAGCGCGCCGCAGGCCGCGCAGACCGGACAGTCGGTATAGCCAGCCGCCAGATCCTCCACCCGCTGCGCGCACCGTGTGCAGCGCGCCGCCCACAACGTGCCGTGCAGCTCGATCACCTCCGGTGACCCCGCGCGCTGGTGCAGGCCGTCAACGTTTTGGGTTATGACGCTGACCCTGCGTCCGTTATCATGCGCCGCGGAAAGCGCGGCGTGCGCCGGATTGGGCCGGGCAGTTTTCGCTTCCGCGCGCAGTTCATTATAAAAACGCCATACCTTTTGCGGAGCCGCGAAAAATCCCTCCGGAGTAGCCACCTCTTCCACCGGATGGTTATTCCACAACCCGTCGCTGTCGCGGAACGTGGCAAGCCCCGATTCCGCACTTATTCCCGCGCCGGTCAGCACGCCGATATGGGAGGCCTTGTCCAGCAGTTCCGCCGCATGAACCATATCGCCTGTTTTCATATTCATATTGTAGCATGGCAGAGATATTTTATATTCTGGTGACAATGAAAAAATTCCTTTTTCTCCTTTTAATAGCTGCTTTGGCCGGCTGCGCTTCATCGGCGCGGAAGAAATGCGGGATTTCCCGCATACCGATGCTGGAAGCCGCTGATGATGGCATGAAAATATCCGCCGCCAGGCAGCTGGGCGCGTGCGGCGGAGCCGCCGCGATGGAACCGCTGTCAGCGCTGCTGGGTTCTGGTTCCGAACCGGTGCGCGACGCGGCGGTGAACGCGATCGCTTCAATAGGCGGCGACAGCGCCGCCGAACCGCTTTCCACGGCGCTGCGGCAGGACAAGGCCGGCTCCGTCCGGCTTGCGGCGGCGCAAGGACTGGCTCAGTATCAGGACGGGCGCGCCGAACGCGCGCTGGTGCGCGCGCTGGTGTTCGATCCGCGCCAGGACGTGCGAGCCGAGGCCGCCGCCGCGCTTGAAAGCTGCTGCGCGGCAAAACAGTATCCGGTGGTCTACACCGGCACGGACGACTGGGGCGACCCCGGCATCCTCGTGGAAGTGGCCGGCCCGCCCGGAGAACTGGCCACCACCGCCGCCGGCGCGCTTGCTTTTGCTTTGTTTAACGATCCGTCCTATCTTGTGCGGACGGCCTGCGCCCGCGCGCTGAGCCGTTCCGAAACGCAGGGCGCGCAGGCCGCGCTGGTTCAGGCACTCGGGTCGGACAATTCCGCCCGCGTGCGCTCGGAAGCGGCCGCGGCGCTCGGCAATATGGGCGATATGGATGCGGAACCCGCGCTTATCGCCGCGCAGAACGACACTGACCAGCAGGTGCGCGACTCCGCCTCGCTCGCGCTCGCCAACCTCACCGAACGGTTTTGAAACTTCGGAATAATACGCCTCCCCCAAACGCCCCGTCATTGTGGGCCGCGTTCCTAAAATAATATAATATGGCAACGGTGTTATTTCCGGCCCGCACTGGCCGCTTAACATAAGACCTCCGGCCAGCGCCGGTACCGCGCGCGACCCGCGCAGCCGTTTTACAGGTATTTGCCGCAATACCGCGCGGACAGTTCCGCGTTTCGTACGGCATCAGGAAAACTATGGAACCCCGACGCACCGACGTAAGAAACATCGCCATCATCGCCCATGTGGACCACGGCAAAACCACGCTGGTTGACGCCATGCTCAAGCTCACCGGCGAATTCAACGTAAAACCCGAAGACGAGCAGGAAGCCGTGCTGGATTCCAATCCCCTGGAGCGCGAGCGCGGCATAACCATTCTGGCGAAATGCACTTCGGTGCCCTACAAAAACCATGTCATCAATATAGTGGACACTCCGGGCCACGCCGATTTCGGCAGCGAAGTGGAACGCATTTTGCAGATGGTTGACAGCGCGATCCTGATGGTGGACGCCGTAGACGGACCCATGCCGCAAACCCGGTTTGTGCTGCGCAAAGCGCTTTCGCTCGGGCTGGTGCCGATCGTCGTGATAAATAAAATGGACCGGCCCAACATCAACCCCGCCGCCGCGCTTGACGCGGTGTACAGCCTGTTCATTGATCTGGGCGCGACCGACGCGCAGCTGGAATTCCCCATACTCTACGCGTCCGGCAAGCATGGCTGGGCATCGCTCACGCCGGAAACATCGGGCAGGGACATCACGCCGCTGTTCGACGTGATACTCTCGCATGTGCCGGCCCCGCTGGCTCATCTGGACCGGCCGCTGCAGATGCAGGTCACAATGCTCGATTACAACAATTTCGTAGGCCAGATCGGCATAGGCCGCATTTTCGCCGGCTCGCTCAACAAAGGACAGAACCTCCTGCTCGTCAAGCCGGACGGAAAGCAGATCCCCTGCAAAGCGGTTAAAATAGAACGGTTTTTCGGGCTGAGCCGCCGCGAGGTTGACACCGCGACAGCGGGCGATATCGCCGCAGTAGCCGGCCTTTCCGGCGTGGATATCGGCGATACGCTGTGCCTCGCGGAAAATCCGCAGCCGTTTCTGCAGCTTTCCATTGACGAACCCACCATGTCAATGGAATTTCAGGTAAACGACAGCCCGTTCGCCGGGCTGGAGGGCAAATTCGTGACCAGCCGCCACCTGAAAACGCGCCTTGAAAAGGAAGCGCGCACCAATGTCGGACTGAAAGTGGAGGAGATGGAGGGCGAAGGCAAATTCAAGGTGTCCGGGCGCGGCGAGCTGCATCTTACCATTCTCATCGAAACCATGCGCCGCGAAGGATTTGAACTGGCCGTTTCCTCGCCGGAGGTGATTTACCGCGAGGAAAACGGCGTTATAAAAGAGCCGATGGAATTTCTGGTGCTCGACATCGAAACCGCGCATCAGGGCGTGGTTATAGAACTGCTGGGCACGCGCGGCGCAAAACTGGAAAACATGGTCAACGAAGGCACTGACCGGGTGCGCCTGGAATATATAGTGCCGACCCGTGCGCTGATCGGTTTTAAATCGGATTTTCTCACCCGCACGCGCGGCAAGGGCATCATGCATCACAGTTTCCACGGCTACCTGCCGAAAACCGACGTGCGCCGCCTGCGCACCAACGGCGTATTTGTAGCCAAGGAAGCCGGCACGACGACCGGCTATGCGCTGTTCAGCCTGCAGGACGGCGGAGAAATGTTTCTCGGGCCCGGCGTCAAGGTTTACGAAGGCATGGTGGTGGGCCAGAACGCCCGCAATAACGACCTGATCGTCAATCCCTGCAAAGAAAAGAAACTGACCAACATGCGCAGCAAAGCCACCGACGAAGCGCTCACGCTTGAGCAGCCGCGGGACATGACGCTGGAGCAGGCGATTGAATACATCGCGCCGGACGAACTGGTGGAAATTACGCCCAAATCGGTCCGCATCCGCAAGAAAGTGCTTGTCAGCCACCTGCGCAAGCGCGCCGAGCGCGGCAAGGAAGTCACGGAACCGTATTACTGAACCGGCTTTTTCTCAACCGTCATAAGCCCGGCCCCTCGCGCGTTTGCGGGAGGGGCCGGCTTTATAAATTCCGCTCGCGAAAACTCCGGTGCGCGCGCAGGGCAATGGAGTATGCGGACCCGCTGGCCGGACAAACGACGGTTTGCACCAAATGAAACCTCCGGCGCGAGCCGGGCAAGATTCATAAAATTTGGAATAAGATGCTTTGCCCGCGCGGACAAATGTGTTTGCCGGCAGTCCCGCTCGGACGCGGAAGAATTCCTGGCGCAAAACCGCGCCGCGCCCGTGTTGCGGGCCAACCTCCGCACGCGCTTTAGAATTCATTTTTTTCAGGTTCGGCGGCACACAATTCCGCCCGGCCGCCAGCCGGAAAACAGTTTAAGCTGTTACGCGGATAATGCTTTTAACGGTTAAGACACCGCGCAGAAAGTTTTTTGACTTCTTTTTTAAGTTTCGCCGTATTCTGCGCAACCTGCGGATCGAATTTTGAAAGCGTATCCAGCTGCTTCATGACCCGCACATACTCCTGCAAATCGCACCGCATATAAAGCGCGCGCGCCTGCCCGTCATAAGCATCCGGCAGGTACATGGCCATTTCCGCCGCCGCAGCGAACGAATCCGCCGCCAGCCGGTATTTATGCATGCGCATGTAGCTCTTGCCCGCGTTATAATACATAAACGGAGTGTCGCGAAGCAGCTTTGCAGGATTATACAGTTCCCGGGCAGTTTCGGGCACGGGATTTTTATGGAACAGGTTCACCCAGAGCGCGGTAATCAGAACCAGCGCAACACACGCAAGCGCGAACGCGCCGAACCTGGTGGAAAAAAATTCAATCAAGTGTCTTTTCATGTCTTAACATCCGACTGGCGTAGCCTCGGCCGGTTATTTACGCCGGCCTGCTTCCGCCAATCTGTTCTGCCGGCGCGCGCGGCTTGCGCCGCGCGCGCCGGCAGGCTGATCTAGCGTATGCGGCCGCGCCGTTTTTTGCCGAACACCCGCATTCCCTTCCAGCTGACCTTTACGGGCACGGGAGGGATAAGCCGCTCGGCCGGGAAATCAGGATGGGTGGATATCGGGATCGCGACGCGGATGATTTTCTCGATCCGGTTTATTTCCGGGCCCTGATCTGGCGTGGCGAACGAAATCGCACGGCCCGCCCTTCCCGCCCGGCCGGTGCGGCCGATGCGGTGCACATAATTGTCTTCTTCATCCGGCAGATCGTAATTGATCACCAGCTCGATGCCGGTCACGTCAATGCCGCGCGACGCTATATCAGTAGCCACCAGCACCCGGTACTGGCCGTTTTTAAAGCCTTCCAGCGCCTGCCGCCGCTGGGCCAGCGTACGGTTTGAATGAATTTCCGCCGCGGAATGGCCCATCTCGCGCAGCACGGTCTTCACCTTTTTCGCGCCGTGCTTGGTGCGCGTGAAAATCAGCACGCTGCCGGTGTATTTATCAAGCAGTTTTCCAAGCAGCGCACCCTTGCGCTCCTTCTGCACGACAAACACTTCCTGCACGACGTTTTCCGCCATGGTGCCGGAACGCGCCACTTCCACGGTGATAGGCAGCTGCATGTAGTTGGACGCGATGTCCATTATCTCTTTCGGCATCGTCGCGGAAAAAAGCATGGTCTGCCGTTCGACCGGGACAGACTCCAGAATCCGCTCGATCTGCGGCGCAAATCCCATATCCAGCATCCGGTCCGCTTCATCAAGCACCAGAATGGCCACGTCATTAAGTTTGACGGTTTTCTGGCCCAGATGGTCAATCAGCCGGCCCGGCGTCGCGATAAGAATACGCGGCTTGAGCTTTAATTCGTTCTTCTGCTTCACCATTGACTCGCCGCCGATCAGCACGGCGGTTTTCATCTTCATCAGCGGCGCGAACCGCTGAAAAACCGAGTTGACCTGCAGGGCCAGTTCGCGGGTGGGCAGCAGCACCAGCCCTTTTTTGTTCTGGCCGGCCAGCCGCTGGATCATGGGAATGGCGAAGGCTATGGTTTTGCCGGTGCCCGTCTGGGCGATGCCGGCGAGGTCCTTGCCCGTGCACGCGACGGGTATCGCCTGTGCCTGAATGGGAGTAGGAACCTTGAATTTCATCCGGTCCAGCGCTTCCAGCAGGGCAGGCGCGATGCCTAGCCCGTAAAAGCCTGTTCCGGGAGTTTTTTTATTTTCTGTCATATGATATTATCGCATAAATCGAAAGGGTTCGCCCTATTCTATTTGCCGTGCGCGCTGAAATCCCGGCCGGCCGCAAGCGGCATCACATAAACCGCGGGATCGGAAACTGACGGAGTAAATCCCATCCGCCGCATATACCCGCAATGCAGCGGCGAGGGATTGCGGAACACAAACTCCCTGATGCCGGACCGTATGAAATCCCGGTACCCGGTATGGAACAGAAACCGCGCGTTCGACAGGTCACGATAGGCCGCTATGGCATAATCCAGCCGGATCCGGGCGGTTCCGTCGCCTTCGTCGTCGTAAATGAACAGGCCGACCGGCGTAAGATTGCGCAGAATGAAAACGCAGGTCGGAGCGGCCAGTTCCGCCAGCGAAAAACCGGGGAAGAATTTTTCGATATCCTCGCCGTAAATTTCAAGAAACTTGGCGAGAAACACCTTGTCGTCGGCGGGCACGTTGAGCATGCTGAAGAAATCCTTGCGCGATTTAAGCGCCCACAGGTAATACGCGTCCACAAACACGATAAACAGATTCACCGCCGCCACCGGCCAGGCGCGCAGCACAATCCCGTAAACCGTGAGAGCGGCGGCGCCAAGCAGATTAAGCCACCGCAAACGCCAGATATTGCTCATCATAAGCGAGATGGCGATAAGCACGGAAGCAAGATATCCGATAAATTCAGTCACTGCCGGTTCTCCTTTTTTTCATTTTTTCATAAGACAGACCGGGCGCGGTTGTCGTCCCGGATTTTTGATCCGGATACAGTTTATAATATGCGGACCGGCATGGGAATAACCGCCGTCAGCCGCGCGGCTTAAGGCGGATGCCGCGGATTCAGGCCGCCGCGCCGACCGTAAAAATCTTCTGTCAGTTCCACCCGCAACCCGGCGCAGCGGCGGAGTTTCCGCCCGGCCTGAACCGCGCGGCCGCGCCGTGTAATTCTACAGCCGGCAGACATCTGCCCCGCAACGGAGCCAAAGTGTTATAATCTGGTATCATTCCAGCAAAAGGATCCGCCATGAAACCGCTCCAGCTAAGCTACATTTACCTCGTGATCGCCATCATCTGCGAAGCCATAGCCACCAGCGCGCTTAAAAGCGCGGAAGGGTTCACCCGGCTGACGCCAAGCGTTATCGTCATCGTCGGCTATGCGATATCGTTTTATCTTCTGAGCATGGTGCTTAAAACCATACCGGTAGGCATCACCTACGCGACCTGGTCGGGGCTGGGAGTGCTGCTGGTTTCCATAATAGGCATAGTGGCTTTCAAACAGATACCCGACACCGCGGCCGTTATCGGCATGTCCCTGATAGTCGGAGGCATTCTGGTGATGCATGTTTTTTCCAAAACCCTGCATCAGTAAGCAATTGCCCGGCGCGCGCTCCGAGTTTCTCCGCATATGGCATGAGGCTATGCTCGCGTTCAACCCGTCAAAATACCGCTTTCCGGTATTTCACCGGCATCATGAACTGATAATGAATCCGATATGCGTTATGTTCGCTCTTGCCGACCGCTCCCATATCCTCCAATCATGCCAAATGGAAGTTCGCGCGGCAAGCCGGCGCGGAATTAGCAAGTTAAAACCCGGCACGGCGGCATTTTCAGTTCGGTTACTTCAATAAATGTGATCCTGTCTGCAACCTTGTCCGCAAGCTCGCTTTTGAAGCTGTCTGAATCTCGTCGCGCAAGCCTATATCCGCTGCCGGCAATCCTGTGCCGTTTATTTTCAATGCCGAAAACAAGCCGGGCACAGGATCTGCCTTTGCGGTTGGCCTCGTTACTGAGCGCGGAGAAATATTTTCAGATTTTATGAAAATCGAAAGTTTCTTTCGCTTCTTTAAACTCAACAATTCCAGTTTTCAACCGGCATATTGCGGAGCTTGTCCGGCAGTTCTGCCAGCTGTTAAGCCGGCATGACACAGGCTCGGTTACGGAAGCCGCTTCTGCATCTCGGTGCGTTCGCGCACAAGCGCGCCGGTGCCGATGACCGAACCGTCCTCTCCGCGCAGCACCCAGCCGGTAATGAGGACCGGTAAAATCCTGCCGGTCCGGGTTTCATAATCTTTTTCGAAAGTGACAAATTCCTGCGTCCGCGCGAGCCGGGCCTGCCCGCCTTTCATCGAGTACCAGTCGTCCGGAGCGAGTTCGACGGCGCTCAGCTCCTGCAGCTGGCTGGAAGTGTAACCCATCATGTCGAAATAGCGGAAACTGGCGTCAACAAGATTGCCGTTCCTGTCATTCATCACCACGCCGGCCAGCAGAGTTTCCTCGTAGGCGGTATACCGGAACTTCAGATCGGTATAATCACCGCCGCTGTCAATCTGCCTCATCATTTCCGTCTGCATGGCTTTAAGCCTTGCTTCCGGCGCGGCCGGCGCTTCTTCCACCGGCCGGTTATAAGCGCACCCCCCGGCCAGAAACAGCGCGGCGATAAACATCAAACCGGATTTCTTCATAAACTCTCCTTTAAAAGTTCCCGCCTGCAAAATATCCCGGGCGCTAACGCGCTTTCCTGCGACCGTTATACGAAGCCGCCGGTGCGGACGCCGGCGCGCCGGATTCCACCAGCCACCCGCGCGCGGTGACCATTTTATCAAGCTCTTCGAACAGTTTCTCGCCCAGCGCGACGCAAAACTCGGTCTGCACAAGCGTTTTCTTCTCTTTCGAATATTCCAGCACTATGTAAACCGGCGTATCGCCGCGGTGCCTGTGAAAAAGTCCCGCCAGCGATCTGATCCGCTCCTCAGGCGCGACCGCCGGCAGTTTAACCTTCAGGCACCGCCCGTAACGCGATATGGCCTGCGCGACCGGCACCACCTCGTCGGCCACGATTTCCACTTCCGGCGGGTCGGAATCGGGCCGCACGCTCACGCGCCCGGTTATGGCGACCACGCTGTCGGTTTTAATGGCGGCCGCGCAGTCGGGATAATTTTTAGGAAACACATTCACCGTAATGCGGCCGGTAAGATCCTCCAGCACCAGCTGGGCCCACGGCTCCTTTTTGGCGCGCGACTGTTTTTTCGCCACCGACACTATAATGCCAGAAACCCGCGCCGCCGGCGCGGCGGACCGGGGCAGCTCTTCGCCGTCGGCGGGCGCGCTCTCCCGCAGCTCCGCTATCGTGCCCGGCGCGATCATCCGCAGCTGTTTCTCGTACCGCACCAGCGGATGCCCGGACAGATAAAACCCCAGCACTTCCTTCTCGTTATTAAGAAGTTCGTGCTCGCTCATCGGCTCTATTTCCGCGTCACCCGGCTGCGGCGCCGAGCAGACGGCGTGCTCCTCCGCCCCGAACAGACTGCCCTGGCCCGAGGCCTTTTCCTCGCGCAGCGTTGACGCCGCGCCCATCTCCCGCTCCAGCCCCACGAGCAGCCGCGCGCGGGCGTCTTCCTTGGGCTGGGCCGGAAGCAGGGAATCCATCGCGCCGGCTTTGATGAGCGATTCGAATGTCTTTTTATTCGCGCTCGCGCTGTCCACCCGGATGCACAGATCCTGCAGCGATTTGAACCGCCCGCCGGCCCGCCGCGCCGCGACAATCGCACCGGCCGCTTCGTCACCCACGTTTTTGACGGCATGCAGTCCGAACCGGATGCCGCGTTCGCCTGATTCGGTTTTTTCCACGCTGAAATCATGCAGCGAAAACTGCACGTCAGGACCCAACACCGCAATGCCCATCCGGCGCGCCTCGTCAAGATAGGTGACGATTTTGTTTTCCTTGTCTTCCGCTCCGATCGCGTTATGCCCGATTTCGCTGGTCAGCGCCGCCGTCATGAATTCCACCGGATAGTTCGCCTTGAGGTACGCCGTCTGGTACGCCACCAGCGCATACGCCACCGAATGGGACTTGTTAAAACCGTAGCTGGCGAACTGCTCCATCTGCTCGAAAATCTTCCTGGCGAGCGCGGGCGGCACCTCCTTCTGCCTGCAGCCGTCAAGAAACCGCTCGCGGTCCTTCTGCATGGCTTCAAGGTTCTTTTTGCCCATCGCCTTGCGCAGCCCGTCGGCCTGGCCGGGCGTGAAACCCGCCATGGACTTGGCGATCTCCATCACCTGTTCCTGATAGATAATGGTGCCGTAAGTTTCCTTGAGGATCGGTTCCATCAGCGGATGATCGTATATGATTTTCTTGCGGCCGTGCTTGCGCCCGACAAACGTTTCCAGCATGCCCGCCTGCATCGGGCCGGGCCGGTACAGCGCGACCAGCGCGGATATGTCGCTGAACTGGGTCGGCCGCAGCGATTTGACCAGATCGCGCATGCCGCGGCTTTCCAGCTGGAACACGCCGGTCGTTTCGCCGCTCTGCAAAAGCCCGTACGTTTTTCTGTCATCCAGCGGGATCTTGCTGATATCGAGAACACCGCCAGCGGAATTGACCTTTTCAACCGCCTTGTCAATAACCGTCAGCGTGCGCAAACCCAGAAAATCCATCTTCAGCAGGCCCAGTTTTTCCAGCACCGGGCCTTCGTACTGCGTGGTCACGATTTTCTTGGCGCCCACCGCGAGCGGCGCGTATTTCGTGACCTCTTCGCGGGTAACCACCACCCCGGCCGCATGCACGCCGGTATGGCGCTTGAGGCCCTCGATCTTCTGGGCGAAATCAAGCAACTGGCGCACGCGCGGATCGCGCGCGGCTTCCTGCGCCAGTTCGGGCACGGTTTCTATAGCGCCGGCGACGGTCGCGTCAAGCGAGTTCGGTATCAGTTTGGCCAGCCTGTTCGCCTCAACAGGCAGAAAGCCCAGCACCCGCGCGACGTCTTTTATCGCCAGCTTGGCCTTGATCGTGCCGAAAGTGATGATGTTGGCCACGTTGTTGGCGCCGTATTTGCCGCGCACGTATTCGATC
>JAQVSV010000039.1:0-9427 GCA_028700325.1 Elusimicrobiaceae bacterium
CTCCGAAAGACGATATCCGCGAACTGGTCGGCAAAATGAAAAAGTTTCATGCGGGTTACGTCGAACGGGCGAAACGCAACGACTGAATTGCCCGGCTCCGCGGCCCCGTAAAACCGGGCCGCGGGCAGTTAATTCCGGTTGACAGCGCATCCGCGCGCCTATAGACTATTGTTATGGCTCAACAACAGAATCGGCCGTTGCCGGGTTTTTTACTGCTTTTCATTTACCTGTCGCCGGTTTACCTGCTGGCGGCGTGGCCGATAATCAAGTGGGTGAAAAAGGTCAATTCGTCCGATGTGGAGATTACGGAAAAGCAGGCCGAGTCGTTCCGGACGGATAAAGAACTTGTGCGGCCGGTCCGCGAGGTGCCCCGTCTGCCTGAAGTCGGCTCCGCCCCCGTGCAGGACGACCCGGACGATACCGGCGAAGGCCGCATGCTCGTCAAATACAGCGCGCCGGCGGGCAGGAAAGGCGGCACTCTCAGCAAAGAGGACAGGGCCAGACGGCGCGCCCAAATCCGCAACAGATTCATCCGGGAAACCGGGGCGGCGTTTGAACGGGGTGACGCCAATCTTGTCGAGTCGGTGCTGAACAGCACGGAAACGGTAAAGCTGGTACTGTCGCTGCCGGGTTTTAAGAAGACGCTCAAAACGCCTAAAAAACTGATAGGCAACGTGCAGTCCTCCAAATCGCTCGCCAAACTGCTGGCGAACGAAAATATCGTGCGGGGGCTGGAAAACGCGTCGCTGGTGGCGGCGGTGGTGCGGTCGGATTTCATGAAGCAGCTGGCGCGTTCGCCGGTTGGCCGCACGCTCGCCAAAGATCCGAATTTATTCAGGCGGCTGCTCGATGCCGATCCCGCGCTGGGCAATATCCTGACGCATCCGAACGTGGTGGCCGCCATGCAGATAAACAAGCATACCGCGCGGCTGGGCAAGATGGCGCGCCGGTTCGCGCTGCAGGGCAGACCCGGATCCGCAAAATAAGAGGAGTTGTTTTCCATCGGGCAAAAAGATCGCGCAGGCGGTCTTTTTTCCGTTTCTACGGAAGCTGCGCGGAGTTGCGGCGCGCCGTCTTTTATCCGGGCGCGATTATGTTATAATTAAATGAAATCTTGCTCAAATGTTCGAGGACGCTGAAAATATGAAAGAAATAATAACAGCCGCCACCGCCGCGGAAGAAGTCAGGGATGGCGATACAATCATGATAGGCGGGTTCATGTGCTGCGGGCAGCCTTTGACGATCGTTGACGCGCTGCTGGACTGCGGCGTAAAGGATTTGACCGTTATCACCAACGACAGCGGCTGGCCGGACCGCGGGTTCGGCAAGCTGGTTGCCGCCAAACGGGTAAAAAAGCTGATCGCTTCGCATGTGGGGCTTAACCCGGAAGTGGCGAAACAGATGTTCGCCGGCACGCTGGAAGTGGAGCTGGTGCCGCAGGGCACGCTGGCGGAACGCATCCGGTGCGGCGGCGCGGGGCTTGGCGGGGTGCTCACCCCGACCGGGATCGGCACGGAAGTGGAGGACGGCAAGCAGAAAATCTCTCTTGACGGGCGGGATTATCTGCTGGAAACTCCGCTGCGGGCGGATTTTGCGTTCATTTCCGGCACCGTGACCGACCGGGCGGGCAACACTTTCATAGCCAAGTCCGAAAAGAATTTCAATACGGTCATGGCGACGGCTTCGCACCGCACGGTGGTGGAAACCCGCACGGTGGTGGAGCGCGGAGAGCTGGACCCCGATAAAGTTACCGTGCCGGGCGTTTTCATCAAATCCATAGTGGAGGCCGGCAAATGAGCGACGACAAGCAGCTGAAACGCGAGCGTATCGCCAAACGCATAGCGAAAGAATTCAAGGACAACAGCCTGGTCAATCTGGGCATAGGGCTGCCGACTCTGGTCGCCAATTTCCTGCCGGCCGATAAAACGATTTTCCTGCATTCCGAAAACGGGTTCACCGGGCTTGGCCCGGCTGAGCCGGGCAAGGAGGATATGGCGGTGGTCAACGCCGGAGGCGCCCCGGTGGGCATTGTGCCGGGCGGCGCGTTTTTTGATTCGGCGATGTCTTTTTCGATTATCCGCGGCGGGCATCTCGACGCTACGGTGCTGGGCGCGCTTGAAGTGGACGAGGAAGGCAATCTGGCCAATTACAAGATCCCCGGCAAGATGGTGCCCGGCATGGGCGGCGCGATGGATCTGGTGGCGGGCGCGAAAGAAGTGATCGTGGCGATGGAGCACGTCAATAAAAACGGCGCGCATAAAATACTGAAACGCTGCGCTCTGCCGCTGACCGGCAAGAAAGTGGTGAGCCTGATCGTGACCGACATGGCGGTAATCCGCGTGACCGGCAAGGGGCTCGTGCTGGAGGAAATCGCGGAGGACACCACGCTCGACGCCGTTCACGCCGCCACCGGCGCCGAACTGATCGTGCCGGAGAACGTGGGGAAATTCTGATTATGGAAAAGAACAAAAAAATCATCACCTGCGCCGTGACCGGCGCGGAAACCACGCGCGCGCACAACCCTAACGTGCCGCTTACGCCGGAGGAGATCGCCGACTCGGCCCATGAGGCGTATCTTGCAGGCGCGGCGGTCTGCCATATGCATGTGCGTGACGGGAAGGGCGACCCCACGCAGGATGTGGAAGTGTTTAAAAAGACCATTGCGCTGCTGCGCAGGAAATGCGACATGGTGATAGAGGTGACCACGGGCGGCGCGGTCGGCATGACGCCGCAGGAGCGGCTGGCTCCGGTCACGCTGTCGCCGGACATGGCGTCGCTCGACTGCGGAACCGTTAATTTCGGCGATGATTATATCGTCAATACCCTGCCGGTAATGCGCGAGTTCGCCTCCGAGATGAAGAAATACAGGGTGCAGCCGACACTGGAATGTTTTGACCTGTCGCATATCCACAGCGCGCAGCTCCTTATCAAAGAGGGGCTTATCGCCGCGCCGTATCACTACAGTTTTGTGATGAACGTGCCCGGCGCCGTCCGGCTCGAGCCGGACGTGATGGACATGTTCGTGCGGAAACTGCCGCCGGGCGCGGACTGGACGGTGATCGGGGTCGGCGGCAAGGCGTTCGTTGACGCGATCCATTACGCCATTTTGCTGGGCGGCCATATCCGGGCCGGGTTTGAGGACAACGTCTATTATTCGAAAGGCGTGCTCGCCAGGAGCAACGCGCAGCTGGTGGAACGCGCGGTGCGCATCTGCCGCGAGTCCGGTTTCGAGCCCGCCACCGCCGCGGAAGTTAGAAAACAATTCAATCTGAGGGAGGGTTAATCATGAAGAAGGGCAATCCGTTTGGCTGTCACCGTGTAATCGAACCGCAGGGCGCGCTGCCGCAGCCCGCGCAGAAGCTGTCCAACGATATGGAACTGTATGACAACGAGATAATAGTCAATGTTGACACGCTCAATATTGACTCTGCGAGCTTCACCCAGCTCAAGGAGGAAGCCGGAGGGGACGTCGAAAAGATCAAGTCGCTGATACTTGGCATTGTGAGCCAGCGGGGCAAGATGCAGAATCCGGTGACTGGTTCGGGCGGGATGTTCATCGGCACGGTGGACAGGATCGGGCCCGCGCTGGAAGGCCGGATCGCACTCAGGCCCGGCGATAAAATAGCGAGCCTTGTTTCGCTGTCGCTCACGCCGCTGCGGATTGACAGGATCGTGGAAGTGAAAAAAGACATTGATCAGGTCAGGATCGAGGGCAAAGCCGTGCTTTTTGAAACCGGGATTTACGCAAAACTGCCGGCCGATATGCCGGAAAGCCTGGCGCTTGCGGTGCTCGACGTGGCGGGCGCGCCGGCGCAGACGGCGAAGCTGGTCCGGCCGGGGCAGACGGTGGTGGTGATCGGCGCGTCGGGCAAAAGCGGCATTCTGTGCTGTTACGAGGCCCGCAAACGGGCGGGCGTGACGGGCCGGGTCATCGGGATCTGTTCGTCGGAGAAAGGCGAGCGGAAAGTGCGCGAAACCGGGTTCTGCACCGACGTCGCGCGCATGAGCGCGACCGACGCGGTGGCCTGCTACGAAAAAATTTCCGAACTGACCGGGGGCAGGCTGGCCGATCTCGTCATCAACTGCGTCAATATTCCCAACACCGAGATGAGTTCCATCATGATGACCCGCAACGGCGGCGTCGTTTACTTCTTCAGCATGGCGACTTCGTTCACCAAAGCCGCGCTCGGCGCGGAAGGCATAGGCCGCGACGTTGACATGATTATCGGCAACGGCTACACCAAAGACCACGCCGAAATCACCCTGAATCTGCTGCGTGAATCGGAAGTGATCCGCAAGATGTACGAACAGACCTACAGCTGAGGCGACAGGCTATGAAAAAGCATCCTACGGTTGATTACAGGAAAATTCCGGCGTTCGCGCGGGTGACCGCGGAACAGTGGAACGACTGGAAATGGCAGCTGGCCAATAACATAAAGGATATTGATACGCTCGGCCGTATTATCGAGCTGGACGACGCGGAGAAGCACGAGCTGGAAAAGTGCCTCAGGAAATTCCGCATGGCTATAACGCCGTACTATGCCGCGCTGATGGACGCGAAGGACCGGTTCTGCCCGGTCCGGCTTCAGGCGGTGCCGCGGATCGCGGAACTGGACGATAATTATTCCGATCTCGACGATCCTCTGCATGAGGACGTGGATTCGCCGGTGCCCGGCCTTACGCACCGCTACCCCGACCGGGTGCTTCTGCTCGTGACCAATATCTGCTCCATGAACTGCCGGCACTGCACGCGCCGGCGGCTGGTGGGGTTTGAAGACGGACACATGTCGTCCGAAAATATTGACCGGGCAATCGAATATATCCGCCGCACCGAAACCGTGCGCGACGTGCTTATTTCGGGCGGCGATCCGCTGACCCTGCCGGACGGCAAGCTGGAAGCGCTGCTTAAAAAGCTTCGCGCGATCGAGCATGTGGAGATCATCCGCATAGGCAGCCGCGTGCCGGTTGTCATGCCGATGCGGATTACCGACGAGCTGGTGAATATGCTGAAAAAGTATCATCCGCTCTATGTGAACACCCATTTCAACCACGCCAAGGAGCTGACCGCCGAAGCGCGCGAGGCCTGCCGCAAGCTCGCCGACGCGGGCATTCCGCTGGGCAATCAGAGCGTGCTGCTCAAAAGCGTGAATGACCAGCCTCCGATAATGAAAAAACTGGTGCATGAGCTGCTGATGTCGCGGGTAAAGCCTTATTACATTTACCAGTGCGACCTGTCGAAAGGGATTTCCCATTTCCGAACGGCGGTGTCGAAAGGAATCGAGATCATCGAATCGCTTCGCGGGCACACCACCGGCATGGCGGTTCCCACCTTCGTGGTGGACGCGCCGGGCGGCGGCGGAAAAATTCCGGTAATGCCCACCTATCTGATCTCCATGTCGGACCGGCGCGCCGTGCTGCGCAATTACGAGGGTGTTATAACGACCTATACCCAGCCGGAGAATATTTATTCCGATGAAACGCATTGCGGCGAAGTCTGCTCCGACCCGCGCTATAAAACGGCAGACGGCGTGGCCGGTCTTTTGAACGGCGCGCTCCTGTGTCTTGAGCCCAAGGATATAAAACGCCGCAAACGCAGATGATCCGCGTCACGCATATCCGGATCCCCCGTATGAAAAATCCATACGGGGGATTTTTATAAATTCCGCTCACAAAAACCCGGCGCGCCGGCACGACATAATGCTTGACGGCATGGCATAGCTCAAGCAGTGGGATTAGTGTATAACCCTGCGTAGCAGTGCAAACGAAACCGGGATCAAAAGAAACCCCCGGCTTGCCGGTAAAGCGTAATAACAACCGGCAGGCCAAGGGCACAGCCGGGGGAGTTTCATGTATTCCGCGCCCGGGGCCAATCTGATTGTTCAGTTATTTCCACTTTGTATACAGGATTTTATGCGTTTTGCGCACGGAAAACGGGGGATTGGGGAGCAGGAATCCCGAACAACCGCCGAATTTTGTATTTATGCTTTTGGCAGGCAGTGATGATGCGTGAAAATTTGCGCGGAAAGCGGCGACAATTCCGGAACCGCTATGCCAAAAACCGTTATTCGGCACAGATTTGGCTGGCGCGGATGGGTTCTATTGATTGTCTGTTAAATATTATGCAATTGCGGGGCAAAAACGGAAAATGTAAATCATGTAAATATTTCCACCGCCATTTAATATAATCGTATTCAACAAATAGGGAGCGGGGCGAAAAAGTCGGGACGGTTCGGCAACGGCTGGTATGTAAATTTGTAAATTTTATTTTAGACACTGTAAAATTTATGTAAATTCTGCTACAATATTGCGATTAAGAGTGTTCCCGACTATGTTGCTGTCGGGCAGACTGACCGTAGAATCCGATGAGTCAGTAAACGCGGTTACCCGCCGCGGTTACGGCACAGCAATCCGTCGTTTTTCGGAACGACGGATTGTCATTTTACGGGACTGCTCCGGCTGTCGTTTGCGCCGCCAGCGGCGGGACACATGCTTCATTTCCCGGTTTGCGCGCCGGGTTTTTGCAAGCTGAATTCATTGAAAAAGGCAATGCCTTGCCGGCATTGCCTTTTTTATGGTCAGGGAGTTATTTGTTTTTGACGTAGTTTATAACAACCGAGTATACTCCGTTGCTGCCGTAAGTATAATGTACAAGCCCGACTTCCAGCAAGGCGCATCCCGCCGCTTGCAGTTTGCCCGAGATTTCATTAAGCGCGGCAACAGCCTGTTCTTTGGTTTTGTATTGAACGGCGCTTTCGTAATTTGCAAGTTCGACCGCCGAGTTTTTGACATAGGTTATTGTAAAGGAATAGTTTTCATTGACCAGTGTGTCATGATCGCTGAACGATTCTCTCACCACAACCGCTTCAATGACGGGCAGGCCGGCTTTCTGCATTGTTTCCTTGACCTGGTTCATCGCTTCAACGGCTTCGCTCTGGGTTTTGTAGGAATTGAGGCTGTAATAGTTAGGTATGCTGAACGGGGATTTACCAGCCTCGATGCCGGAAACTTCTTTTACGGGAATCTGTCCGGAAAAACCGGCCGGGCATAATACCGCCAATGCCACTGCTGTCAGGATCAGTTTCATTCACTCTCTCCTCATTATCGTTTCACTGCATAAAGTCTACTTCGTTCTTCTGTGGCTGGCAAGTGCCATAAGGCCCGGTTTTTGCCGGCCCTTACGGGCTGGGGGCGGGGTGGTGTTCCGGCCCAGGCGCGCGCAAGGTTTCTTTTCTTCATCGTGGTTAATTGCGCTGTATTGTAAAATAAGTAACAATTGTGATATCGGCAGAAGGTTGTGCGGTTCCAATTCCGGCAGGCGGGAGTATTCCTTTTGTAATCTAGGGAGTTCGTGTATGAATGAATTTAACAGAATCAGGTTTTTGGTTGCAGGCTCGTTCGCGCTGGCGGCAGCTATATTTTTTGCGATCGTGGCCGCTATTCCCAACCGGGAAATCATGCGGATATGTTTTGTGAAAAGTTCGTACTACATAATTCTGGGAATGTTTCTTGTGTGGACCGTTATGCTGGTCCGCTATTTTTCGAAAATAAATCTCTCTTTCAAACAATTCCTCGCGCGCAACTGGAAAGGCCTTTGTCTTACGCTGGCGCTCATGGGCGCTGTCTTCATGTCGGTCAAGCCGGGCTACCGCGTGCTGAGCGATGAAACGAATCTGCTCGGCGTTTCCCGCTCGATGCTGTTTGAGCATACCGTGCAGAACCCGACCATGGGATTTTTCTATTACGGCAACCTGCAGGTAACAAATTATGAGAAGGAAAAACGGCCTTTTCTGTTTCCGTTCCTGCTCAGTATTGTGCATCTGGTGCTGGGTTATAAGTGGACGAACCTGTTCGTGCTGAATTTTCTGGTTGGGTGGTCTTTTCTGTTTATGTTTTATCGGGTGTTCGAACCGCGCGGCGGACTTGCGGGCGGACTGGCCGCCAGCGTACTGCTTGCATCTTACCCGATTTTCACGCTTAACGCGACCGGCGGAGGGTTTGACCTGCTGGCGGCGTTTTTCATGGCGCTGGCGCTGCTGATGGTGTGGATATACCTGCACAACCCGGAAAAAGAGGAACTGAACCTGCTGTGGATGACGTTGCTGATGCTGGCGAATACGCGCTACGAGTCGTTCATTTATCTGCCGGTCATATTCGCGCTGCTGTTCGCGTTCAGGCGCGTGCCCGACAAAAAGCGGGTGTTGTTGCTGTCGCTGGTGTCCGTGCCTTTTTTCTTTCCGATCGCCTGGCAGCGGATTCTTACCGCCGGAAACTATGAACATCCGGCCGGCACGACAATTTTCTCGGTATCCTCTTTATCCAGCAATCTGCGTTTCATGCTTAACAGCCAGTTTGATTTTACTTTCAAGCCGCCGTACAATAACATCATCAATCTGGCGGCTTTCCTCTGTATTATATGGCTGGTGATACCAGCGGCTAAAAAACTTTATGATACCCGGCTGAAAGTCCAGTTCGCCGCGATAGCGGGCGGCGCGGTGGGCTTGAATGTGTTAATAAATTGCGCGCATTTCTTTGTCCCGTCCTATGCTCATCCTGTCAGCGCCAGATGGTTCATCGGGTTTTCGGCAGCCTGCGTTTTTATGGTTTCGGTGTTTCTGGTGGATGTTTTTAAAGTCAAGCCGTGGTTTTTCCTGATTTTGTCATTGGCGCTGTTTTCTCTTTATCATCCGACCGCGATGGAACGGCGGTTCCCCAATTGCATCACCATGATCAGGGCGACGGATTATGTCTATGATTTCCTGGCTAAAGCGGATGACAGGAATTTACTCGTGGTGACCGACCGGCCCGGCCAGTATGTGGTGGCGGACTATGGCGCGATTTCTTTCAAGTATGCCAACTCGCACGTCAAAGAAACTTTTGACCGGCTGCGGCGCCATCTGTGCAGCCATATCGTGATCCTGCAAGACATCCGCTACGACACGGGCCGGCCTATACCGGAGCACACCCTAAGCAAAGAGTATCCGCTGGAACCGCTGGCGGAAATTCAAAATACCGCGGAAGCGTATGTGCGCATATCCAAAGTGGTGCTGCCGGAGTGAATAGTGTGCGCCCAACAGGAATTGGCCACTCATAAATTCCCTGACGGGAATTTTGCGCGGCCCCGGCTCGCCGTTTTTGCTTTTCGCTCCGCTCAAACAAAAACATGGCTCCGCCTTTCAATTCCCGACGGAGAGCAGGCAACTGCTCTCCTTTGGGCGCGCAAAACCCGGTTATTCCGTTTCTGAAAACAAAAAAAGGACCGTTATTAACGGTCCTTTTAAAGCTGGTGCGCCCAACAGGAACTGGCCACTCATAAATTCCCTGACGGGAATTTTGCGCGGCCCCGGCTCGCCGTTTTTGCTTTTCGCTCCGCTCAAACAAAAACATGGCTCCGCCTTTCAATTCCCGACGGAGAGCAGGCAACTGCTCT
>JAQVSV010000039.1:9527-17836 GCA_028700325.1 Elusimicrobiaceae bacterium
CCTTTGGGCGCGCAAAACCTGGTTATTCCGTTTCTGAAAACAAAAAAAGGACCGTTATTAACGGTCCTTTTAAAGCTGGTGCGCCCAACAGGAATTGAACCTGTATCTCTAGCTCCGCAGGCTAACGCTCTATCCGTTGAGCTATGGGCGCGGTATATTCATATTCTACAAATTTTGCGGTCTGTTTTGGAAAAAATTTCACCGGTCCGGCGGAATCTTTCCCGCCGGACCGGTGTCTCACGTCTGATTGATTATTTGAGGTGTTTGGCGAGAAACTTGTTCATGTCGAACATGCTGACCTGTTTCTTGCCGTCAAAGATAACTTTCAGCTTGTCGTCGCTGTTGATCATCCGTTTGTTCTTCGCGTCCTGCAGATTGTTCTTTTTGATGTAAACCCAGATTTTCTTTACGACTTCTGTCCGGGCGAGCGGTTTGTCGCCGATGACCGCCGCGAGTTCAGCGCTGGGCTGAAGGGGTTTCATGAATTTTTCGTTTGCTTTTGCCATTTTGTGCTTCCTCCAGGTGATTTTACAAATACCACTAAATTCAGCTGCCGCTGTTTTCCGTACACACCGGCCCCGCATTGCATATTTCCGCGGAGCAGCCGGTTTTGAACTTTTCGAAGTTCTTTACGAACATATACGCCAGTTCCCGGTATTTCCGGAAATACTCTTCCCGGTCTTTCCACAGGTTGGCCGGTGTCAGGATCTCGGACGGCACACCCTCGCATTCTGTGGGGATGTCAAATCCGAAAACGCTGTCCTTTGTATATTTTACATTATCCAGACGCCCGTCAAGCGCGGAATTTAACAGCGCACGCGTGTTTTTTATGCTGATCCGCTTGCCCACGCCGTACGGCCCGCCGGTCCAGCCGGTGTTGACCAGCCAGCATTTTACGCCGTGCTTGAGCATTTTTTCCTTCAGCAGTTCGGCGTAAAACGACGGGTGGTGCACCATAAACGGCGCGCCGTAACACGCGCTGAACGTGGCGGCCGGCTCTTTCAGCCCGATTTCGGTGCCGGCAACCCGCGCGGTATAGCCTGATACAAAGTGGTACATCGCCTGCTCCACCGACAGCCGCGAGATGGGCGGCATGACGCCGAATGCGTCGCAGGTCAGCATCACGATGTTTTTCGGGTGCCCGCCCTTGTTGTCGGGCACGGCGTTTTCTATGAAATCCAGCGGGTAGCAGGCCCGCGTGTTTTCCGTTACCGACGCGTCGTTAAGATCGAGAATGCGGGTCGCCTGATCGAACACCACGTTCTCGATCACCGTGCCGAACCGCCGCGTGCAGGCATAGATCTGCGGCTCCGCTTCAGCCGAGAGATTGATGACTTTGGCGTAGCAGCCGCCCTCATAATTGAAAACGCCTTCGTCATTCCAGCCGTGCTCGTCGTCGCCTATCAGGCCGCGCGCGGGGTCGGCCGACAAGGTGGTCTTGCCGGTGCCCGACAGCCCGAAAAACACCGCCGTATCGCCTTGCCTGCCGATATTGGCCGAGCAGTGCATGCTCATTATCTTTTTCAGCGGCAGCAGGTAGTTCATTACGGTGAAGATGGCTTTCTTGATCTCGCCGCCGTAGGCGCTGCCGCAGACAAGCACCATGCGCCGCGCGAAGCTGACAAAAATCGCGGTTTCTCCGCCGCTGCCGTCGGTTTCCGGATCGGTTTTCATGGCGGGCAGCGCAATCACCGTAAAGTCCGGCTTGATTGCGTGCAGTTCTCTGGCTGACGGGCGGATGAAGATGTTGTTCACAAAAAGGTTTTGCCACGCGTATTCGTTGATCACGCGCACGGCGAGCCGGGAATGCTCGTCGGAACCCACATAGCAGTCCCGCACGAACACGTCACGGTTTTCCAGATAGCCCTGGATCTTCAGAAACAGCCGGTCGAATTTCTCCGGTGAAACCGCCACATTGTCCTTGTTCCAGTAGATCTTGCCGCTGGTTTCGGGTTCTTCCACGAAAAATCTGAATTTCGGGCTGCGCCCGGTCGTCTTGCCGGTGAACACGGCAAATGCGCCGCCGGTCACGATTTTGCCTTCGTTGCGTCTGATCGCCTCTTCCGCCAGTGCTGGAGCCGAAAGGTTCCAGTACTGCCTGCCGGTGTTGGCGATGCCTAGGGTTTCAAGTCCGTGTTTGCTTTTTGGGGTTGTCATTACCAAGTCCTCGTATATTTACTGCCGCCGATAGTGATGTCGCTCGGTGAACCGGGGTCCAGCGCCCAGCGGATGCGCCGGATGCCTTCGATAATACCATTTTCAGGCCCGCAATAACTTATCCGCAGGTGGCCCTCCATGCCGCTGTGCGCGCCCGGAATGGTTACCACTTTCGCTTTCTCCAGCAGAAACTGCGCCAGCTCCACGGAATTTGTATTGTAGAAACTGAAATCCGGCAGGCTGTAGAACGTCCCTTTGGGCACGCGCAGTCTGACACCTTTGATGTGCGCCAGCTCTTCCACCAGAATATCGCGTTTATGTTTCAGACCCGCGTTAAGCTGCGCGACGAATTCCGGGCCGCCTTCCAGCGCCCCGATTGCCGCCGCCTGCGACAGGTCCGACGGGCAGGATGTCGTCTGGCCCTGAATATTGGCCATTACTCTGACCAGTCCCGGGTCCGCCACGGCCCAGCCGATCCGAAAACCCGTCATGCCATAGGTTTTTGAAATGCCGTTGACGATTACCAGCTGGGCGGGATTTTTCGCGTATTTGAAAGCGGAAACAGGCGGCACCGCGTCGAACACCAACTCACGGTAAATATCGTCCATCACAAGGAATATACCGCGCGCCTGGCACAGCTCGATTACGCCGCGCACGAACTCCGGCGAATAGGCGTGCCCGGAGGGATTGTTGGGGCTGTTTAAAAGAACCGCTTTGGTGCGGGGCGTGAGAGCGGAGTCCATCTCTGACACGGCGGGCTCGAAACCGCCGTCCGCCGGGGTCACTATTACCGGCACCGCACGGCACATCCTGACCATTTCCGGGTAGCTTACCCAGTACGGCGCGGCGAAAACCACTTCGTCGCCGGGATCAAGCACGGCGAACAGGAAATTGTACAGCGACTGTTTCGCCCCGCCCGATATGAGGATGTTTTCCGGGTTCGCCTCATGCCCGTAAGCGCGCAGCGTGTAATCCGCCACGGCTTTTTTAAGCGACGGGGTGCCGCCCACGGCGGTATACTTCACCAGCCCGGAATTGATTTTTTCGAGCGCCGCGCTTTTGGCGGCGGGCGGCATTTCGCCCGCAGGTTCGCCGCCGCCCAGATGGATGACGGGTTCGCCCGCGGCTTTCATCTGTTTGGCCTTGGCGTCCAGCGCAAGGGTGGGTGAGCTTATGATGGCTTTTGCCAGTTCGCTTATGCGGTTCATTAATATTCTCCGTATTCCGTGCCGGGGTTTCTGCGCGACTCGGCCAGTTTTGAAATTTCCCGCGCGATGTACAGTATCCGGCCGCTGGTTTTTTCGATATCGGTAACGCCTACTTCCAGCGGCCACCAGTCGGTTTCCGCGCGGTTGGGCGAGAACTTCCGGCGCGCGAATTTGAAAACGGAATTGAATTCTTCCATTGCCGAATTTACCGCGCGCGCCCGGTTGGCGAACCGGCGGATCGCCAGCTCTGACCCGTCCGGCAGGCCCGCCGCGCTCAGCCGGTGACCCAGTGCGCCCGCCGCCTGCCAGAACGCGCCGCTGCGTTGCGCGTATTCTTTGACCGCGGCGGTGAATTTCGCGAAATCAGACTGGAAACTTTCGTCCCGGACCGCAAGCCCGCGTTTCTGCTGTTTCGCTATCGTTTCGGCCCGGCTGCCCAGTGCTTCAAGCGAGCCGGTCAACGAAAAAATTTCGCTTTTCAGCTTGTCCAGCTCGCGCGACATCGTTTCAAAATCGGCGAATTCCATTATAATATCTCGCGCAGCAGTTCCGGGCGCGGCTGCGGGATGACCACCCGCTCGATCAAAAGACCTTTTTTCCCGGCTTCTTTCGCGCCCGCTCCCACCGCCGCCTCCACCGCCGCCACCGTGCCGGTGAGGCTCACGAACGCCTTGCCGCCCAGCGCCATGGCGAGCCGGATTTCAAGAAGCGTGACTTCCGCGGTTTTCGCCGCCGCGTCCGCCGCTTCGATCAGCGCGGAAACCGAAAAACATTCGATAAGGCCGAGCGCGTCCATCCCGCACGGCTCCACCGTGCCGGCCAGTGCGGGAAACACGCCAGGATGCACGTTCGGGATAATAAAATTGTCCACATGCGCGTGCGCGGCTTTGGCCACGCCGGCGTTTACCGAGGCGGTCACCTCCGCCACTCCCCCCGCCACCAGCGCGACGTATTTGCCCGGGCAGACCGTGCGCGACAGGATCAGCTCGACCGGCGCGGTTTTTAGCATCGCATCGGCGGTTTCAAACCCTTTTGCGATGCTGCTCAGTTCCACTCCCCCGATGGCGTTGTTCATGTACCCGCTCCTACGATTCTATATCAATATACAGCGCTGTCACCGCGGTCACCGTGCCCGTGATGGAGGCGTGCAGCGGCACGCCCAGCTTGTCGGCCGGCACGTCCGCGATCTTCTGGCCTTCGGCCACTTTCGCCCCGACCGTTATTTCCGGCACGGCTGGTGTTCCTATATGCTGGTTTAAAAGGATCCGCACTTTACCGATCGGGCTGGGCAGCCCCGTCAGGCGTGCTTCGTTTTTGTACTGCTCAAGCCCCAGCCGTTTCACCAGCCTTGAAACGGGAGTCTTGCGGTACTCGCGCATCGGATGCACGCCCAGGCCCGTGCAGGCGGCGGCTCTGGAATTTTTCACGGTTACGCCCGATTCTCTCAGCTCCGCTTTTGCCGACACGCACATATTGCGCGGATCCAGCCCTTCCGGGCAGGAATACAGGCTGCAAAGCGAGCACTCGCAGCATAACAAGCCGCTTTCGCTGGCCGCGCTGCGCGAACCGGCCGAGGAAAACAGCAGGCTCCGCATCACCTTGTGCGGCTCGACATTGTAGCCCAGCAGGTTGCGCGGGCACAGCATGGTGCAGTAAGAACACTGGTCGCATGCGCTTTTGGCGTGCCGGGAATAGACCGGGTGATCCGCCGCTTTCCTTATGATCAGATCGTGGGTTTTCGGCAGCACGATAATCCCGGACGTGGTTTTGGTGACCGGAGTTTGCGGATCCAGCGTTACCTTCCCCATCATCGGGCCGCCGTCAATATAGGCGGGATCGGCTATTGCGGTTCCGCCCGCCGCCGCGATAAGGTCGGCAAACCGCGCCCCGATCGGAGCGCGGAACGTGGCGGGCCTGCGCACCGCGCCCGTTACGGTTAAGAAAGTATGGGTTACCGGGCCGTCCTGCGCCATGTTGAGGCAGGTTTCCACGTTGTTCACGATCACGCCCACGTCGGGCGGAATTCCGCCCGGCGGGATGCGCCGCCCGGTCAGCTCGTAAACAAGGCAATATTCGTCGCCGGCGGGATAGAAATCGCCCAGCTGTCCGACCGTGATTGCCGGGTGCGCGGCAACCGCTTTTTCAAGCAGCGCGATGGTGCCGCGGTGTTTCTTTTTTATTCCGATAACGGCTTTTGCCGCGCCGGAATGTTTTAGCAGGAGCGCGAACCCGGCAAGCACCGTTTCGGTATGGGTTTTAAGCAGTTCGATATCTTTGTGCAGAAGCGGCTCGCATTCCGCCGCGTTCATCAGCACGATTTCGGCCCGCGCGCCGGCCTTGACATAGGCGGGAAAACCCGCGCCGCCCGCACCGACCACGCCGGTTCGCCTTAAGGTATCGGAAAAGCCGCTCATATATGCTTCATATTACAATTTTTACCGGGTTGGGAACAGGTGGGGCAGCCGGACAGCGCGGACTGTCATGATCCGGGCCGGCTGGCCATCCGGACCCGGCAGGCTCAGTCGGCGCGAGGGCGGGCGAGGATCAGATCAAGCGCGGCCGCGCAATAAGCCAGCGCCGTTCCGTAATTGCGCAGCGCGGCGCGGCAGTAGCGTTCCTGCGCGCCTTCCGCGGCGGTTATCGCGGAAAGAATGGAATTGGCGACGCTCAGATCGAACACGGTCTCGGCGCACTCGTCCCGCTCCAGCATTCGCGGCGCGGCGTTGGCGAGCAGCGCGTTCATGCCCGCCAGCGTGGCGAACAGGTGCACCCGCGAATTATTCCGGCCGCGTTCGGCCAGTTTGAACCTGCGGCCCCGGTTGAGCTGCGCTATGAATCCGCGCAGCAGTTTCGCGGCGGCGGGATCGGCGTTTTTTTCCGGCTCCAGCCGCACCGGAATGGTGTGCCCGCAGAACTCGCCCAGCAAAACGGAAAACTGGCCGGCCAGATGCGGCGCGCGTTCATTGAGCGCGCGGTGCTGCGCCAGCGCCGGTTTCGCTTCGGCAAGCAGCGGATAAAGCACCCCGCCCGCCGCGTCGGACAGCATGAGCGCGTGACTCAGGCTTTCGATTTCCCGGCCTGACACGCCGTACTGGACCAGCTCAAGGCACCGCTCCATTTCATTCGCGCGCAGCTGCTCGCGCAAATAAAATTTTACCGATTTCACTTCGCTGCCCGGCATCTTGCGCTGCATGCCGGCGATGCCGGTGAGCGCGATTTCGGCGAGCGGCAGCAGCGACCCGAAAAATTCCTTCTCCTTTTTCGTCAGCCGCCCGAACCCCGCGCCCCTGCGCGCCGCCAGATACAGCGTATGCCGCGCCAGCACCTGCGCCCGCCGTTCGATAACCTGGCGCGCGCTGAAAATGCCGGCTATCCGTTCAACACCCGGCGAACGCGCCGCGTCCAGCGGAAAAATGCTTTCAAAATGATCTTTTTTCACACATGGCTCCCGCTTCCATTAAAACTTCAGCCCGAACAGTTCCGCGCCTTCCCGCAGAACCCGCTCCAGATGTTCCGCGCCCAGAAACGACTCGGCGTACAGTTTGGCTATCGGTTCCGTTCCTGACAGCCGCGCCAGCACCCACGCGTTCCGAGTGTACACTTTCACACCGTCGGTATCGCGTATTTTTACGATCGGTTCGCCCGCCAGCTCTCTGGCGCCGGCCAGTTTTTGCGCGTCAAGCGCTTTGAGCCGGGCGCGGGTTTCGTCCGTTACCGGCACATCGGTGCGCCGGTAGCGGGGCGTGCCGTACTCGGCGGTGAGTTTGTTGTAAAGCGAGGAGATGTCCTGCCCGGTTTGCGCGGTGATTTCGGCGAACAGCATGACCGCGTAGATCCCGTCCTTCTCGGTCGTCCAGCCGTAGGCGGACAGCCCGGCGCTTTCCTCGCCCGCCATAACGAATTCGCCGGCGTCGAGCCCTTTGACGAAATGCTTGAACCCCACGTCGGATTCGTAAACCGAACGGCCGTATTTTGCGGCTATGCGGTCTAGCAGATGGGTGGTGCCTATCGAGCGCGCCGCCTTGAGCGTTTTCGGCCAGGCGGGCCGGTGCGTGAGCAGATAGTCGAGCGCGACGCACAGCGCGTGGTTGGGATTGATAAGCCCGCCACGCTCGGTAGCCACTCCGAACCGGTCCGCATCCGGGTCGGATGCGCCGGCGAACTGGTAAGTGCCGGCTTCGACAAGCTTTAAAAGCGGGCGCATGGGATATTGCGACGACGGGTCCATCCGGATTCTGCCGTCATGGTCGCGCGGAATGAATCCGAAAGTCGGATCAACGGTGCTGTCGGCCAGAGTGACGTTGCGCAGCGCGAACTGCCGCTTTATTTCGCGGTAGAAAGGAAGCGACGTCCCGCCCAGCGGATGTATCCCGATCGCCACGCCGCTTTCGCGGATGGCGGCGAAATTTATTTCGCGGGCCAGCCGGTCGAGATACGGCGACATGAGATCGGCGTTGAGCACCAGCCCTTTGTTCACCGCTTCAGCCAGCGGCATTTCGGTGATAAGCGCGGGGTCGGCAAGACATTCGTTGGCGTAGTTCTGGATGCGCGCGGTGGTTTCCGAGTCCGCCGGACCGCCGTGCGCCGGATTGTATTTAAGGCCCATGTCGGCCGGCGGGTTATGGCTGGCGGTGCCGTTTAACCCGGCGGCTGCGATGCCGAGCCGGATGACGGCTGAAAAAACCGGAGTCGGCAGCGGCATATCCGGCAGAATAACCTTCAGACCGTTGCCGGCCAGCACGCCGGCGCAGATTTCGGCCGTCACGCCGGCCATCAGGCGCGTGTCGCCGCCCAGCACGACCGGGCCGGCCAGATTATCTTCCTTGTGCAGCCGCGCCACGGCCTGCGCTATCGCCCTGGCGTGCAGCGCGCAAAACCCGGCGCCCAGTTCCCCCCGGTGGCCGGAAGTGCCGAACTTTACCGGCGCGGGCTTTTCGGACGGGT
>JAQVSV010000040.1 GCA_028700325.1 Elusimicrobiaceae bacterium
CGTCAGCCGGAACATACACCGCCTGGATTGAGGTGATGGAACCTTTATTGGTAGAGGTGATGCGCTCCTGCAGCGCGCCCACCTCGGTATTAAGCGTCGGCTGATAACCCACCGCCGACGGCATCCGCCCCAGCAGCGCCGACACTTCCGAATTCGCCAGCACGTACCGGAAAATATTGTCCAGGAACAGAAGCACGTCCTGCCCCTTTTCGTCGCGGAAAAATTCCGCCTGCGTCAGCGCCGTAAGGCCCACCCGCGCGCGCGCGCCCGGCGGCTCGTTCATCTGTCCGTAGACCAGCACGGTTTTGGAAAGCACCGAATTGCCGTCCGACAGCTTGCTTTCCTGCATTTCGCGCCACAAATCGTTGCCCTCGCGCGAGCGCTCGCCCACGCCGCCGAACACCGAGCAGCCGCTGTGGTTGCGCGCGACGTTGTTGATCAGCTCCATGATAATGACGGTTTTGCCCACGCCCGCGCCGCCGAACAGCCCTACCTTGCCGCCTTTCACATAAGGCGCCAGCAGGTCCACCACCTTAATGCCTGTTTCGAAAATTTCCGGCGTGGTTTTCTGGTCGGTCAGCTTCGGCGGACTGCGGTGGATGGGATACTTGAGCCGGGTTTTGATCTCGCCCTTGAAGTCCTGCGGCAGGCCGTGCACGTCCATCAGCCGGCCGAGGCATTCCTCGCCGACCGGCACGGAAAGCGGCGCCCCGGTATCGGTCACTTCCACCCCGCGGCCCAGCCCCTCCGTCGCGCCCAGCGCGATACCGCGCACCTGATTGTCGCCCAGATGCTGCGCCACTTCCACGGTAAGGGTTTTTATTTTGCCGGAGAGCCCGTCCTTGAACTCGATCTCCAGCGCGTCGTAAATTTTCGGCAGCCTGCCGGGCTCGAACTCCGCGTCAATTACCGGCCCGATTACCTGAGTTATTTTTCCTTTGTTCATTATCGTTCCTCTTATGATTTAAGCGCCTCGGCGCCGCTTACGATTTCGGTCAGCTCGGTGGTTATGGAAGCCTGCCGGGTTCTGTTGAGTTTTAAAGTGAGCGCGTCAATAATGCCGCCGGCGTTCTGCCCGGCCGATTCCATGGCGTTCATGCGGGCCGCCAGCTCCGCCGCCTGGGATTCCAGCATCATGCGGTACAGCTGCGCCTTGACGTAGCGCGGCACCAGGCTTTCAAACACCGCCTGCTTGCCGGGCTCGAACAGAAAATCGTCGCGGCGGCCGGCCGGCTCCTCCTGCCCGGCGGAAACCGGCAGGAGCTCCTCCCTGCGCGCAACCTGCGAAAGCATGGTCTTAAAATCGGTGTAGATGGCGGTCACTCCGGAGATCGAGTTTTTCTCGTAGTCGCAATCCAGCGCCTCGCCCAGCAGTTCGGCGTTGGCGAACGACACCTTCGGGAAAATGCCTATGCTCTCATGCACAAGCTCCAGATCCAGCCCGCGCAGCCGGCGCAGAAAATCGCGGCCTTTCTTGCCGACCGCGAACGCGCGGATGCGTTTGCCGCGGTTGGCTCTCAGCCAGTCGGCCGTCATGCGCAGAAGATTGGTGTTGAACGCGCCGCACAGCCCTTTGTCGGCGGTTATCAGGATCAGCCCCACCGTTTCTTTTCCCGTCACGGGCCGGTGTTCGCAGAACCACCGCACAGGCGACGCCGCCAGCGTATCGTCGCGTTCGGCGAGTTCGGCATGCAGCGTGTCCATCATATCGCGCATTTTAACCGCGAACGGACGCGACGATTCAATCGCGCGCTGCGCCTTTTTCACCCGCGCCGACGCGATCATCTTCATCGTAACCATGATCTGGCGCGTGGCGCTGATTGATTTGATGTTGCCGCGTATATCGCGTAGCGATTCCATTTTATCCGCCTTCCAGCGTCCTGACGTAGTCGGCGATGCCGTCGGCCAGAGTGTATCTGGCTTTGTAACCGATTTTCTCGAATGCGGTTTCGGTATGGGCCTGGGTCTTGTTCTGGTAAAAATCGTAGGGATTGTCGAAATATTCTGTCGGCATATCAAGGCCCAGCTCCCGGTTAAGGCAGCCGATGACCGCGTTGAAATCCTGCGGCTGGCCGGTGCCCACGTTCACCACGCAGCTTTCCTTCGCCTGCGCGGCCTTGAGATTCGCCGCCACCACGTCCTTGATATACACGAAATCGCGCATCTGCTCGCCGTTTTTGAAGATGCGCGGGTTCTTGCCGGCTTTCATCTTCAGATACAGCTGATACATCATGCTCGCGGCGGCGCCCTTGTAATACTCGCCCGGTCCGAACACGTTGAAATAGCGCAGGCCCACAATCTGCATGCCGGGATTGGCGGCGGCGAAATTGCGCGCCACATTGTCCATGATCGCCTTGGAAAAACCGTACACGTTTTCCGGCCTGGGCATATCGGTTTCGCGCATCGGGCAGGGCAGGTTGCCGTACACGCCGGCCGACGAAGCGTACACCACCCGCCTGATGCCGCGGTCCCGCGCTACATGCAGCAGCCGGCGGAACGCGTCCACATTAACCGCCACCATGCGTTTCTGGTCGAGCACGGTCGTGTCGGTGATGGCCGCCTCGTGAAAGATGGCTTCATAGCCGGACTCAAGGCAGTCAAACGCGTCCGGGTCGGCTATATCGGCCGCCACGATCTCGCCCTTGAAACCCAGCAGGTTTTTGAAATGGCCAGACGAAAAATTGTCCAGCACCATAACCTGATGGCCCTGCGCGCTAAGCGCGAACGCCAGATTGCCGCCCACAAACCCAGCTCCGCCCGTTACAAGATATTTGCTCATTTGGTTTCCTCGTGTTGTCCAGCAAATCAGTTTCTGATGGTTTTAAGCCTGTTCTCTATCAGCTTTATCAGCAGCTCGGCCTTTACCGGATCAATATCGGCGCTGCTCTGCTCGAACCGCGCGATCCTGTCGCGCGCCTCAAGGTACTTCTGGATCGAAGGGATGAGGTTGAGCGCGTCCATAATATGGCCCTGCACGCGCGCAAGCTGGTCAAGCGAGGCCGTTTCCAGATCCGAAGTCGCAATCACGCCGGACAGCTCTTTAAGCTCGTTATGCCAGGTGGCGTAATCTTTTTCCTGCCGGACATAGTTTTCCGCGTCGCCTATTATGCAGATCCGCAGAGTCGCCAGCTGCTCCGGCGCAAGCGGGATCCGGGCGTCAAGCGCGCGGATGATGTCTTCCAGTTCCGGGCGGGTCAGCTCCTGCACCTTCATCCGGATCGAATTATTGACCTCGTACAGCGCCGCGTAAATACGGTCAATATCATTCTTCTGCTCGCGGTTTTTTACATTCTCCAGCGCGCTGTTTAGCAACCTGACCGACTGGCTCAGTCTGAGCGGCATACCCGGCCTCCTCCCTGCTGTTACCTATCCTCCCGTTCCTTCCGAAGGCCTGAACGCCTTGCCGAATTCGGCAAGCGCGGCGGAAAGCGCGGAGTCAACAGCATCGGTCAGTTTGCCTTCCGCGTCCAGCGACGACACTATGTCGCCGTGGCGCGATTTGATATGGGAAAGCATTTCCCGTTCATAGCGCGGCACATCCTCGCGCGGCACGCTGTCGAGATAGCCGCGCACCCCGGAAAACAGCGAAATCACCTGTTCCGTGGCCGACAGCGGCGCGTACTGGCCCTGCTTGAGCAGTTCCACCATTTTTTCGCCGCGGCTGAGCTGCCTGCGCGATTCCTTGTCCAGATCTGAGCCGAACTGCGCGAACGCCGCCAGTTCGTTGTACTGCGCCATGTCAATGCGCACCCGGCCCGCCACCTGCTTCATGGCCTTCAGCTGCGCCGAGCCGCCCACGCGGGAAACCGAAAGGCCCACATTGACCGCCGGGCGTATGCCCGAATGGAACAGCCCGCTTTCCAGATAGATCTGTCCGTCGGTTATGGAAATCACGTTCGTCGGAATATAGGCGGATACGTCGTTCGCCTGCGTTTCGATGATCGGCAGCGCGGTGATCGAACCGCCGCCGTGCCCCTTGTCCAGACGGCAGGCGCGTTCGAGCAGACGCGAATGCAAATAGAACACGTCGCCGGGGAACGCTTCGCGGCCCGGCGGCCGGCGCAGCAGAAGCGACATCTGCCGGTACGCCTGCGCGTGCTTGGTGAGATCGTCGTACACGATCAGCACGTCTTTGCCCTGCCACAAAAAGTATTCGGCGATCGCGCAGCCGGAGTACGGCGCGAGATACAGAAGCGACGCCGGTTCCGACGCGCACGCCGCCACCACTATGGTATAGGCCATCGCCCCTTTGTCGTACAGAGTCTTCACCACCTGCGCGACGGTGGACTGTTTCTGCCCGACCGCCACGTAAATGCAGATCACCTCTTCTCCGGGCCGGTTGCCTTTCTGGTTGATTATCGCGTCAAGCGCGACGGCGGTTTTTCCGGTCTGCCGGTCACCGATTATAAGCTCGCGCTGGCCCCGCCCGATCGGCACCATGCCGTCAATGGCTTTAATGCCGGTCTGAAGCGGCTTGTTCACCGGATGGCGGATGGTAACACCCGGCGCGATCACCTCCACCGGCCGGCGTTCGACGCTTTCTATCGCGCCCTTGCCGTCTATCGGCGCGCCAAGCGCGTTAACCACGCGCCCTATCATCGCGGGCCCGGCCGGCACGTCCATCACGCGGCCGGTGCGCCGCACCAGATCGCCTTCCTTTACAAGGCTGTCCTCGCCCATCAGCACACAGCCGACATTGTCGCTTTCGAGATTGAGCACCATGCCCTTTACGTCGTTGGGGAATTCAAGCATTTCGCCCATAATGGCGTTTTTCAGCCCGTACACGCGGGCGGTGCCCGCGCCGACCTGCAGCACGCCGCCGACTTCCGCCATTTCGGCGTCCGGCACGTACTCCTCAATCTGCTTGCGTATAATTTCGGTAATTTCTTCGGGTTTTATCATGGTTTAAAAATACGGACGCGCCTCAGCCCGCGATTTTCCTTTTTAATCTGTCGAGCCTGCCCAGCAGGCTCGCGTCAATGAGAGTGTCGCCTATCCGCACGCGCATCCCGGCAATCAGCTCCGGCGCCTGGACAAGCCGCACGGAAACCGTTTTGCCGGTAGCAGCGCCAAGCGCGTGTTCGGCCTCCGCCGCGGTGCCCTGATCCGGCGGAAACGCGGTTTCCACTTCCGCGCGGACAAGGCCGTCCCGCTCGTCCAGCAGCCGCGAACCTTCCCGCAAAACCGCGTCCAGCAGGTAGAGCCGCTTGACTTTCAATAGCAGTTCCAGAAACCGGAAGGCGCGCGTGTCCTTGCGCGAAAAAAGTTTTTCGTGCAGGATGCGCATTTTTATCTCCTGCGGAATGAGCGGGTTATGCAGCTCTTGCGCCGAGCCCGAGAGCAGCCGCGCGAAACTCCCCAGCTCGGCGAACGCCGCGCGCAGGTTGCCGCCCGGTTTGCGGGTCAGCACAAACGCGGCCGCGTAACGGCGCGCCACTATCGCGTCTGAAGAATTCATTTCTTCGACTCCAGCTGGTCGAACAGCTCGGCCACGGCCTGCCGGTGCATTTCGCGATCGGCCTGTTTGCGCATGAGTTTTTCCGCGGCTGAAAGCGCCAGAGCCGACACTTCCGTCCGCAATTCGCTCACCAGCCGGGTTTTTTCCTGTTCCAGCTCCAGCTTGGCGCGGTCAAGCAACTGCCGGGCCTGCTCCGCCGCGTCGGCCATGATTACGTCTTTCCGGCGGCAGGCGGCGGCTTCGGTTTCGGCCAGGCGGCGCGCTTCCTGCTCCGCCATGGAGCTCAGGCGCGCGTTGAGCTCGTCGCGTATTTTTTCCGCTTCGGCCCTGGCGTTTTCCGCGCCCTGCCGTTCTGACCGCATATGCCGCTCCCGCGCTTCCAGCGCCGAGAGGATCGGCTTCCACGCGAATCTGCCCAGCACAAACAGCAGAATCACGAAGTTGACCACGGTCCAGAACATCAGCCCGAAATCGGGCGTAATAAGTTTATCCATGTTATACCGTCCTGCGGCCGGTTTATTTCGCTACGGGCGCGGCTTCCGCGGCAACGGGCGCATGCGCCGGTTCCGCCGTTTTGGGTTTGCTCAGGTTGAGCGCGCCGAACAGGCAGATGGCAAGCGCAAAAAACGCCACGCCTTCGATAAGCGCGGAGCCGATAATCATGGTCACCCGGATCGGGTTGACCGCTTCCGGCTGCCGGGCGGTGCCCTCGGCCGCGGCGGCGGTGGCTTTGCCGATACCCAGGCCCGCGCCGATAATTGTCAGGCCCGCGCCGAGGCCCGCGCCGATATACCCCAATCCGATATACAATGTTTCATTCATTTTAATGCTTCTCCTTGGTGTTAATTTGCCGTATCAATGCGGATGCATTGCCATACCCGCGAAAATCGCCGTCAGGAAGGTGAATATGAAAGCCTGCAGAAACGCCACGAACACTTCCAGCAGCATGACAAACAGCGCCATCACCAGCTGGCCGGGAATAACGCCCAGCACGTCCACCACAATATTGACCTGGGCGAAAATGAAAATCATCATGATGAACGACAGCAGCACAATATGCCCCGATATCATGTTCGCGAATAACCGGATGCACAGCGCGAACGCTTTCGTTAGCAGGCCGAACAGCTCGATCGGAAACAGCAGCGGCACCAGCCAGCCCGGCACTCCGTGCGGCACCAGCGTTTTGAAATAAGCGGCCACGCCCTGTTCCCGCATGCCCGCGAACAGGATAAAAACCAGCGACATGACCGCCAAAGCGGCCGTAACCGATATATTGCCCGTGGCGGTCGAGCCGTACGGCACCAGCCCCGCCAGATTGCAGCCGAGAATGAAAAAAAATACCGTACAGAAATACGGAGTGTAGCGCAGGCCCGCCTCGCCCATGTTGTCAAGCACGATGTCGTGGCGGACGAACTCGACCAGCCCTTCGATCGCGGCGCGCAGCGGCCACAGCGCCCGCGCCTTTGACCTGTACACCAGCGGCACGATGACCGCCAGTATCAAACCCACCAGCCACATCATGGCCAGATGTTTCGTGAGCGGCACATTCAGGCCGAAAACATGCGCGAACCGGTAGGTGTGGTCAATAATGTGATGTTCGAGTACGGTTTCAAAATCCATAAATTAATCCGGTTTAAGCGGCACCGCCTGCATGGCGGTCTGCGCCAGTATAAACACCAGTATAAACACAACAGGGTGCGGCCAGCCTGACAGATAAAGTATAACAAAAACCGCGAGGGTGAGTATCAGCCGGACCAGCAGCCCCGCGCCCCAGACAGCGAAAAACCGCTCGTTGCTTGCGGACAGGTGCTTTTTCAGAACCCGCCGCGAAATCCAGCCGCTCGCGCAGCCCGCGCCGGCGCCCAGACCAGCCGAAATCAATAACGAAACGCTCATATCTCTTTATTTCAGCGCCTGGCGGATGGCATTATACAGCCCTATCCCGATACCCAGCGCGCTGCCGCACAACACGCACCACGGGCCGGTTCCGAACCGGCTGTCCAGCCACATGCCGGCAAACAGCCCCAGCAGCGCGCTTGCGGCCAGCTCAAGCCCTATCTGCAGATAATCGAACGCCGAGCCTTTGCCGTGCCGCATATAATATTATTACAAAATATCACCGGGAGAGTAAATCTTTTTACGTCGGGCGGCCCGTCGGAGAAACGCGCGGGCGGCCCGGCCGTTTCTGCCGGCGCAGGCACCTGCCGGGCCGTTTACCGAACCGGGCAGCCGCTCGCGCGCAGAGCGGCTGCGCCGCGCGCCATCTCAACGGAGGACGCTCCGGCTTTCACTCTGGCCGCCTCGAGATTAGCCTGCGCCTGCGGACACATCTTCAGCGCGGACATGATAATTGCCTGATTGATATACGCTTCCGAATGACCGGGCTGTATTTCAATCGCCCGCTGGTAATACGGCAGCGCCTCTTTGAAACGGCCCGCGCGGGCCTGCGCGTTGGCCATATTGTTATATATATTCGCGTCGGTGGTCTTGATTTTAAGAACCTCAGCATATTGCCGGATGACTTCGCCGCGCAGGGCATCCACCGCAGCTCTGGCCGCGCCGCCCGAAGACTGCATGGCGTTAGCCTTGTCGTTTAAATACATTGCATAGGACTGCCGGGCATCCGCGTCGTTGGGATTGGCGGACAGCATGTCCTGATAATATTTCTCCTCCGACCCGGAGCCGGTTTCCTTCATCAGTTTGCGGATTTCAGCCATAACGCTCTCGTTGTGCTTTACCCCGTAGGACCGCTTGTAAATTTCAAGCGCGTCGGCCTTTTTACCCTGCGCGATCATCGTGCGCGCAAGGTTCATGTAAATCCCTTCCACGGTGGGATTGTATTCCAGCGCCTGCCGGTAATATTTTTCCGCTTCCGCGATCCTGCCTTTCTTTTCCAGCATGCTGGCCAGATTGTTGCTGGCCTTGACATGTTTCGGATTTATTTCCACCGCGCGGTAATAATATGGAATTGAAGCATCGGTATCGCCGTGCTGGGCCAGCAGCACCGCGTAGTTGAAATTGGCCATCGCGCTGTCCGGCTCGACCGCTACGGCGTGCCGCCACATCGAAGGCGTGTCATACCACGCATGACACTGCCGCCAGGTAAACGCCGCCAGAAACAGCGTAACGCCAAGAACCGCCGGCGCAAACCACCCGTAAAACCGGGCGAGCGAGTTTCTTTCAGCCGCGGCCTGCCACATCACCAGCAGCCACGCGCCGGCCAGCATGGACCACGGAATGCAGGAAATATAGGTATAGCGATCCGCCGTCAGCTGGCTGCCCGCCTGCACGATTCCCAGCACGGGCGAAACCACGAACGCGTAAGAAAACCACGCCGCGGTAACCGCCGGATATTTGCGCCTGTTCTCAATCAGAAACCAGCTGCCCGCCATAACGGCCAGCGCGCTCAGCACAAATTCCTTATGCCAGACAACGAACGGAGTCGGTATCTCATACAGCGCCATGAAATGATCCGGCAGGAAAGTCTTGCGGATGTAAAACATGAACCCGTAGGCCGACTGGGCCAGCCGTTTAAGCACTCCGTACCCTTCAAGCGTGGCTGTCGCCTGCGCCGAATGCTGCGCGATCGGCGCGATTATCACAAACGGCAGAGCCAGCAGCCCGAAATACATTTTCTCGCGCCATACGGTGCGCGTTTCCGGCCTGAACCATCCGGTTTTCTCGGTCCCGATCCGGCGCAGCGGATAAAAATCCAGCGCCAGCATCACCGCCGGCAGCGACATCGCCCACGCTTTCGCCAGAAACGACAGCGCCATGCACCCCGCCGCCGCCCACAGATACCGGCTTTTCCGTTCCCCGCGATCACGTTCCTGCGCCATGAAATACAGCAGTATGGTCAGCAGATAAAAAAACCCGGACAGCACGTCGCGCCGTTCCGTCGCCCACGCCACCGATTCCACTCTCAGCGGATGCAGCCCGTACCATCCCGCCGACACCGCCGCGCACACAATGAAATGCCAGCCGAACGCGCGTTTCCTGTCCTCCATCGTATAGCGGAAAATCCGCAGCGACAGCAGAAACACCAGTATCGAATTGGCGATATGCAGCAACACATTGTTAAGGTGATAGCCGATCGGGTTATGGCCCCAGAAATGATAGTCCACCGCCCAGCTGAGTATCGAAAGCGGCGCATAGTTGCCCTCATAAAACGTTGTGAACATCGTTTTGATGTTATGCCAGGTAAACGCGCGGATGGCTTCATTGCGCAGAATAAACGCCGGATCGTCCCATACGACAAACCCGTTAAAATATGCCGGCAGATACGCCGTCAGGACCGCCGCGCCTATTACCGCAAGCGCGCCCCAATACCACACGTTCAGCCTGGCGGTGAACTGCCCGTCCGCCATGTTTTTGATTTTTAAAACCCTGTTTGCCATAACTCCGTTCTGTATGCCCGTCGAGCCGGCGCAGTGCCGGGCAGAAAAATCATTCCAGTAAATGTTAATAAATACCCGCGCGGCCCTTCAAGCGGGCACGGGCACGCAACCGGATATATGAAAGGCCCGGAACTGTCAGTCCGGGCCTTTTCCGAGCTCAAATCAAACATACCGGCAACTGCCGGCGGCAAACGCGATCCGGCGGCTTGTCAGAATCTGCTGCCGCGGATAAGCGGGTCGCGGTTGCCCGCCGAATCATTTACATCGGCGGTTTCCTCAGCGGAATCCGCGGCGGAAGCGTCACCGCCCGCGTTAAGGTTTCTCAGGCCCGGCCGGCTGGCGGCCGCGGGTTCAGCCCCGCCCAGGTATGACGGAGCATACGACTCCGCCGGCTGGCGCACACTGCCGGGAACCCCGGCTGATTCGCTCGCGGTGCGGCGGCACCGCTGCGAAGCCTTGGCAAACCCTATCCGGCGCGTAAACGTAAGCCACTGTGTCATCCCGTACGATCCGTACGGCACAATGCCGATATCAAAAGTCCAGGCCGTGCGGCGCACTCCAAGCCCGAGCGTCATGCCCGTCATGCCGCTGAATTCGGACGGCTTGAGCGTTTTGTAGCCGAACCGGCCCACAAACTGGGTGCCCGCCGGATTGCCGGAAACATATTCAAAACCCGCCTTGATGACAAAATTGTCCGCCGATTCCAGCTCGCTCGTAATCCCGAATTTTTCCGATGCCTTAAACCGCGCTCCCGCGCGTATCGTCATCGGCAGCGGCGCGCTCTGCCCGCCTTCGCCGAACGCCATGCCCTGCCCGACGTTCTGCACCGCAAACCCCCACGACCACCTTTCGCCCGGATACATCATGCCCAGATCAACCGCCATGGCCGACGCGCTGATGGAATCAATATGTTCCGATATGTATTTGAAATTCATGCCCAGCGCCAGCTTGCTGCCGAACCGTTTCGCATAAGTAGCCAGCCCGACCGCGGAATACGCGCTGTAAGTCCCGCCGGTGGTGTAGCCGGTGTTGGTGACCTTTTCAATACTGCCCATATTGTAATAAAGCACGCCGGCCCCAAACGCCGACCGGCCGTTCTCCGACGGCTGCACATACCCGGCGTAACTCAGGCTGGTTTCCGAAATCCAGCGGTTATACATAAATCCCATCTGGCCTTCCGTCATCAGCACCGGGCCGGCAGGATTGTACCAGGGTGTGTTTATGTCCGGCTCGGCGGCCACATACGCGCCGCCCATGCCGACCGCGCGCGCGCCCATGTCCATTTTAAGATAAGCGGCGGACTTGTCCCCTATCGCAAACGCCGCCGAACCCTGCGCCGCGCAAAACAACGCCGCAAGGCCGCACGCCGCGATCCGCCCGCAATTTCTTCCGCCTGCCTTATAATCCGTTCTCATGGATCCAGTCAGCACTCCGTCATGAAAGTTCGTTCCGGCAAAACCCGCGAACCCGTCCGCTCAAACCATCCTTTCCGGAAACGCCGGGCACGGCACTCATTCTTCCACCGCGTCCGCGGCGGCCCGCACAGCCCGCCAGATACGCTTACCTGATAACCGCGAACTTGCCTTTTTTCAGTTCCGTGCCGCCGCCGTCGCGCACAATGAAAAAGTATACACCGGACGCCAGCGGCACGCCGCCCGTGCTCTGCGCCTTGAAGACGGATTTGCCCGTAGCGTCGGCGGTTTCGGTGTTGTAGTAGACTTCCTCGCCCGCCGCATCAAGCACCTGAAATTTAAACGAGGCCAGCGGCGTCAGATTCGTTATGATCATGCCCGTCACGCCGCTCGGGTTATCATAATTGCCGCCGGAGCCGGGCCTGTAGGGATTGGGATATATGTATACGTCGGTGCGGGAAGTGTCCGGCCCGTCCCCGCCGCCTCCGCCGCCGGTTCTCGCCGGCGTAAGGATTGAAAACTCGCCCAGCTGGCTGACTTCGGCGCTGACCGTGCGCGTCGCAGTCAGAACCGTGGAGGTAAACGTCGTCCAGGTGCTGTAAACCGTGCTGTAACCGGCCAGCACAAATTTCGACGCGTCGAACTTGCCCGCGTCCTCCGCGCGGTACATCATGGTAAGCGGATAGGAGGAAATCAGCGTTTCCGAAGAATCTATCTGCAATGCCACTCCGGTTGTGGCATAGCCTTCTATAACGGGCGGAATGGTATACGGAATGGAGAGCCGGATCGTGTAATCATTGGCGAACGCGCCGGCGGGGAACACAATTGTCATCGAGCCGAACACCGTAACAGCCTCTATGGTATGCGTCGCGATGGCGGTAAGCGCATCCTCCTCCCTGACCACCTGCATCGCGTTCATCAGCAAGGTTTCACGCCCGTCAGTATTCGCCACGGAGACATCAGCATGGCCCAGCGGCACGGAATCCGGCAAAGTGACGTTGAGCCGGATGTGCGTGGAATCCACATAGCTGACGGTTCCCGTTGTCGCGCTGGCAATTGACACCGTCATCCCGGCCGCAAAATTCTTGCCGGTGATATCCACTTCCGCTGTGGCGTTCTGATGGCCTTCGCTCACCGTTTTTATGATCGGCGGGCCGAAATACAGAACGGAAAACGCCCTCATATTGTTGCGGCCGGTCACCAGGATATTGTAATAGCGGTCCAGAAAAGCGCCATAAGCGCCTTCCATGAAATCGGATCCGCCCGTCACATACGTCGCGCTGCTCAGCAGCTGGGACAGATCGGCGTTGTATTTCCGTACCGTATAATAGTAAGAGCCGCCGGTCTGCTCCACACCCGCCATCACTATGCCCAGATCGGTTGAATCGTAAACCAGAGCGCGGCCCATTGTATATCCGTCCGAGGTGAGCGCCGCGGAAGACATGAATACCAGAGAATTGCTAAACCGCACGGTAACCGCCTTGGAATCGGTGTAAGTGCCGATCTTGCCGGTCACATAAACCGTGTCGTCCGGCGCTATCAGGATACCCGCCGCCTGCTGAAATCCCGGCGCGCCGGTTTCGCTGTAGGTCTGGTCGTCCAGTTTGTTGAGCCCGGAGTCAAATTTGGCTATACGGTATTCCGATCCGCCGGGCTCCCAGTTCGACACATAGATGTCACCCGCCGTATCGAACGCCAGGCCGGTGCCCACGCCGCCAGGTTCGGTATACGAGGAAATCAACACCAGCGAAGTTGAAAGTTTCATCAGCAGCAGTTTCGTGTCGGTATCCGACCCGCCGGTGATAACCAGATCGCCGGCGGAATCCTGCCTGATAACATTCGCCACGTCAGACGATCCGGCAAAAGTGGCCGACGCCTGAAACACCAGCCCGGAATCATATTTGAACACGGCGACATTCCCGCCCAGTTCCGAACAGATATATACATTGCCCGAAGCGTCAACAGTCAGCCCGACGGTATAATAACTGCCCGCGCTGGAACCTTCCGTGGAAAGAACCGACGCGACCGGATTCAAAAACTCGTCCAGCTTCTGCACGAAAAACCCGTCCGGGCTCTCGGTTTTCCCGGCCACATAAAAATAGGACCCGTACTGCGCGATTTTATTGCCCTCCACGCCCGACGAAAACGTATTGCTCGAACCCACCAGCATCGTGGTGTTCGCAGCAGACGCCGCATGAACGCCGCCCAGCAGCAACGCCAGTATCAGGCCCGCTGTTTTAGCCGCTTTGCCGGCGGCGGCGCCGCCAGCCTTTTCCGGCTGCCCTCCGGCTTTGTTCGCAACAGACGCAGGTCTGGCGGCCGGCGCTGATTTGCCCGAACCCGGCGCGGATTTAGGCTTCTTCATATCGCTTACGGGCGGGATCGTGCCGTCCGCACTGAGCCGCTCGACCGTATCCGCTATCCGCAGCATTTCGTCTTCCATCAGAGTGCTGTCAATATCCTGCATCATGTGGATCTGCTCATCCAGCAGCCGCGCCACGGACGGATGAAGTTTCGAAAGGATTTCCTTGCGGAAAGACTGTTCCGACATCTTCAGAACCCGCGCAAACGCCACCACGCCTGCGTCGCGGAAAATGCGCGCTATGGCTTTGGAGTCGTAAAGCAGCAGATCCTTCATCTCGAAAATGGAACCTTCCAGGGTCTGGCAGTATTCCTTGTCCATCACGGAAATCATCTGCAGCAGGTTCTTGCGCGGCGAACCCGGCACGCTCTGCAGAATCCTGCGAGCCTGATCCAGCCCGCCCATCTGGAAACCCATCTGGCTGCGCAGCTTGCGGTCCAGCTCTTTCACATATTCGGGATTGCCGTATTTGATCCGCTTGAACTGCATCAGCAGGCTGACCTGCATCTTCATCGGCAGATGCATGAGCAGCTGCGAAGCCACTTTCCGCGGCAATACCTGCAGCACTATGCCGGACACCTGCGGCGGCTCCTTTATCAGCACCCCCGCAAGCGCTTTGAGGTTCTCTTTATTGATAAATGTGAACAGTTCGCCCGCGCCTTGGGTAACGGTAAGCGCGCCGCCGGCCAGCGTAGACTCGCCGCCTCCGCCGCCGCCACCCCCGCCGCCCCCGCCCGCAAGCGGCGACAGCGCCGCCTCAAGCGGTGAAGGCCCGCTTCCGCCCTTGTGTTCCATGTCGGTAATCTGCGGCGCGACCTTGAGATACCGGCTCAGCGGCCCGAACAAAAACGCAATGACAAGAATCCACAGCAACAGGGTAACACCGCGCATGACGGCTTCCCAGTTCATCGTGTCCCAGAAAGCTTTTTTGAGTTCCACCGGCCGGCGGCCGAGGCTTTCGATTTTAATTGTATCGCCGTTAGCGGTGTCCAGTTCCAGAATAGTGGACGCCACTTTCGTCACCATCTCCATCTTTGATGAAGTCATCTCGTACGGCAGGAAAATCGTGGCGGTGAGCTTCCGGTCGTATTGCATCATCAGGGAAGCCGAAGCGTCGGAAGTGTGTTTTGTAAACTCCGGGTTGATCGGGACGCCGGGCAACGCTATGCCCCGGCGGGACATGTTTTTGGAGGGATCGTCACCCGCTTTGCCTTTCGGCGTCCATTCGGTGCGCACCACCACTGTCGCGTCTACGGGGCCCAGAATGGTCTTTATCGCCGCCTGAACCCGTTCTTCCATCAGGCGTTCCACCATCACCTGCCGCACAATGAGCGACGAATCAACACCTGCTCCGTCCTGCGCCATCACCGGCGCCGCCATTGCGCAAACCGCGCAGGCAATCACCAGGAACTGCCGCCATATCGGGTGGTTCATCAAACTTTTCTCCATGAAATCACTTGTACTGCTGATACTCGCTGTAGAGGTACTGCATATCCACGCCGGTCCCCTCAAATTTGTCAATCATCGCTTTGAGTTCGGCGGACACAACCTCTTTTGCCCGTTTAGCCCGCTTGTTGCGGTTATACTGGGCAATCGCCAGCTGGTATTCGCGGGTAATATCGGCGGACGCGCGTTTCTTCGATCCGCCCGCCTTGCGCCCGCTGCCTGCGTCCTGATTGATAAACTGTTTCAGGTCCGCATTGTTCGGATCAAGAACGAGCGCTTTTTTCCACGCCGAGCGTGCCGCGTCATCATAACCCATGCCCCAGTAGGCCGAGCCCATACGGGTGAGCGCCAGCACGTTTTCAGGATCCAGATCCAGCACTTCCTGACATAACGTGATGGCCGATATGTTCTTGTCCTCGTACATAAATTCCAGCGCTTCCTGCAGACGCTGCTCGACCAGCGTCATGTTCGGCAGGATTTTCTGCTTCGCCGCGACATCGGGGAATTCCCGCCTGATCAGATCGCTCAGTTTGCCCAGCGTGGCGTCTCCGGGCCACAGCTGCCGCGCATAGGTGGCGGCGTCCAGCGAAGCGCGGCCGTCGTTCGTGATATACTTGTCAATCGCGCGCTTGATCAGCCGCCCTTTCTTGTCACGCGTGGAAACGGACGGATAAATCCGCTCCACCGGCTCCATCTTCAGTTTCAGCTGTTCCATCTCCTGCAGATCCCGCGAGGTCAGCATACTGGCTTCCGTGCTGTTGATCTCGCGCATTCCGGCGGAATAATCCCCGCCCACCAAAATGGCTTTTTTCGCGCGCTCCAGCGCTTCTGCCGCCTGCTGCTTTTCGGCATCCGTGGGCATGCTGGGCTTGGCTACGACCTCGCCCTGATTCTCGCCGCCGATGCCTTTCGCGCTCGCCGTCGCGCCGGCCAGGCCGGCGCCCGCGCCAGCCGCGCCTCCATCGGCGGTCATCATAGAGCCTCCAGGCCCGGCGCTAGGCCCGAATTCATCCGCGGGTTCGGTGCCCAGCCCTGTTTTGGTGAATCGTTCCCGGCCCCAGCGATAAGTAATGCCGAACTGATGGTTGCCCATCGTCCCGGCAATGCCGCTCAGCGGCAGCTCAAACGCATAATCTATAACGAGCGCGCCGTAGGTGTAGCCCAGCCCGAAAGTGAGATTGCGATAGCTCTGTGCTCCGAGATTCATACCGCCTCTTAACGCAAACGGCCGGTTTTTAAGCCGGTATTCCGCGCCGGTTTTGAGCCGGATGCCGCTGTCAAGCATAAGCAGGTCAGTATTCCAAGTTACAAACCGCCGCTTGAGGCTGATGCCGCCCCGTATGATCCGGCCGACCGGGTTGGCGTATTTGATAGCCACGCTCGGCTGGTTGAGATTGATTACCGAAAACCCCCAGTTAAACGTGGGGCCCAGTTTGACCAACCCGATATCAAAACCCATGCCGCTGGCTCCGCCGCCGGACGAAAGCGTCGGGTTCTCCTTGGTATACTCGTCGCTGCCGTAGGTGATTGACATCTTGCGTATGCTCAGCCCGGCCTGGTAATCCTTGCCGAACCGCCGCGCATAGGAAAGCATCAGCGTGGATTCGGAATACAGCGAATCCAGCGAAAAGCTCTGCATGTTGATGCCCAGGGTGCCGCGATACTTGCCGCTGATTGTAAGCGGATAGCCCAACCCTATAATCTGCGTGCCCAGCGAACTGCCGTCAGTCAGGCCCAGAAACATTTTTTCATAGGTGGCGATCGCTTCCATCCGGTTCACACCGGCCAGCGCGGCCGGGTTATAGAATGCGCCCACGAGATCTTCGCCCTGCGCGGTATACGCGCCGCCCATGGCGGTGGGTTTGGGGCCCAGCCCCACGTCCTCAAAAGACGCAAAAACGGGCGCCGCCGCGCAGGATAACATTCCCAGCGCGAGCATGTGTCTAGCTACGGTAGTAAGTAATCGTTTCATTTTGCCACCACCACTGTGCCAGTCTGCACCGTTTTACCGCTCTCGATCTGATATATGTACACTCCGGCCTTTACCGTCGAGCCCGAACCGTCCCTCCCGTCCCAGTATTGCTCCTCCGTGGTCCCGGCGCTGCCGTTTGAAGCCAGATTATTGCGCACAAGGCAGCCCGCGACATCGAATATTTTTATGGTCACCGCGTCATACGCCGGGTTCTGATAGCTGAATATGCACCGGTTCGCTTTTGGCGAAGATTCATCCGGCGTAAAAACCCGCTGCTTTACCTCGATAAATTTAAACTCTCCGCTGGCGCTGTCGCTTTCGAGCCTATATACATTACCATATTTGATACCGTATTTACCCGTATCGCTCACCATATACCTGTAATTCTCACCATCCGAGGAAACAGTCTGCGGCTGCCAGCCTCCTTCGGTCTGCCGGAATACCGCCAGACTGCCGGGATTTGCGGCCGCCGACCCTGATTCCGAACGGATCTGAAGCTCCGCAATAGTATCTGCTCCTTCCGCCACAGCACGCGAAATCTCGAAAACGGCGTCAAACCCGTCCCGCGCCTCCTGTATATTGCTGATAATATAACCCGCCGTCGGCTCTTTCATGATAAATCCGTATCCTCCGGCCAGTATTTCACCCGCTACGGCATGTACGGTTTTTGTCCAT
>JAQVSV010000041.1 GCA_028700325.1 Elusimicrobiaceae bacterium
ACTTGCCTGGGGTTCAAGATATCCCTGGCTGGGCGCGGTGCTGGCCGGCACGATGATACTGACGGCGATTCCTTTGTTCCAGACCGCCGCCGCCATACTGATAGCGCCGCGTCCGGAAACCGGGGCGGGGCAAGCCGTATCGCCGCATTTCGCCACTGCCCTGCTGGCGGCGCTTGCGGTTTTGTTTACACTCGGGGCGGATATTCTGTATACGGCGGCGGAATTTACGGCGCGTTGACTTTTTCGGGAACCGGGCTGTGGCGCGGCCCGGTTTTTCAAATAACAGGGAGGGCTGGTTTATGGGCAAAAAAATAATAGCGGCAATAGTGAAGGTTTTGACGGCGGTTATCTGGCTGGCTGTTACCGCCGGAACCATCTATGTGCTTATCGGAGTGTCGGAAAAGAATATTTCGCCCAGGCAGCTGTGGAGCTGGATTGCGCTGGGCGGATTGTTCTGGATAGGCGTTTCGCTTGTCTGTTTTAATGTTTTGACGGCTAAACCGCGAAGCGATGGGGAACTGGCATATGCGGAGGCCGGGTCCGACGAGCCGGAACAGCCGGAAGGCCCGGATGACGGCGATTTCGAACCGGCGGACGGAGCCGACGGGGAACAGCCGGTTTCTCCGGCCGGGCCGCAAGATCCCCCGGCGGCAGGCTAGGCGATGAAACGGCTCGCGCTGTCCGGCGGCAGGGCCATAACGCCGCAAGGCGCGCGGGTATGCGATATAGTGGCTGAAGGCGGACGCATAGCCGCAATACTGCCGCACAATCCTAGGCGCGGATATCCCGCCGGAACGGAAATTGTGGACGCGCGCGGAAAACTTGTTCTGCCCGGCATCATTGACCCGCACGTTCATCTGCGGCTGCCGGCGGGCGATGGTTTTTCTTCGGACGATTTCGAATCCGGCACGAAAGCGGCGATAGCGTCTGGCGTGACGACCGTAATTGATTACACTGCCCAGCCGGCCGGAGTCGCGCTGAAAACAGCCGTCGCGCAGCGCCGGCTCGAGGCGGACGGAAAAGTCCATTGCGATTACGGGCTGCACTGCGTTATTCCGTCGTGGAAAGCGCTTGAAAATCCGGAAAAACAGCTGCGCGGACTGGCCAGGTCCGGCGTGCCGACGTTTAAGATGTTCATGATTTACGAGGAACGCGGCCTGCAGTCGGACGATGGGGACATGTACGCCGCGCTCGCGGAGTCGGCCAGGTGCGGCGCCATGATCTGCGTGCACGCGGAATCCGGGCGGATACTGCGCTACCTGCTAAGCATTTATAAAGGCCGCAAAGAGCTGGGCGCGAAAGCGCACGCGCTGGCGCGGCCCGATTTCACGGAATGGGAGGCGGTGCAGCGCGGGCTTACCTGGGCCGGGATTACCGGCGGCAATATTTATTTTGTGCATCTGTCGGCAGGCCGTTCGGCGGAGCTGGTGCGGAAAGCCGCCGCCGCGGGAGTGAACGCGCACGGAGAAACCTGCCCGCAGTATCTCGTGCTGGACGATTCCGTATTTGATTCCAGAGCCGACGGGCACCTGTTCGCCACCTGTCCGCAGGTAAAAAAGAAAACCGATTCCGCCGCACTCTGGCGCGCGGTCGGCGCGGGCGGCGTATCCGCTCTGGCTACGGACCACTGCCCCTTTACCCGTGCGCAGAAAGACCGCTGGGCGGGCGACATAACCCGCCTGCTTTTTGGTATGCCCGGTGTTGAAACGCTCTTGCCGCTGGTCTATACCTGCGGCATGAAAAAAGGAAAGATTTCGCTTCAACGGCTGGTGCAGGTGATGTGCGAGAATCCCGCCCGGCTGATGGGGCTGTATCCCGCGAAAGGCGCGCTTGCTGTCGGGGCGGACGCCGATCTCGTGCTGCTTGATCCCCGCGCGGCGCGCAAAGTTGAACATAGCCGGATGCAGACGAATTGCGACTGGAATCCCTACGATGGCATGCGCCTGTACGGCTGGCCGGAAAAAGTTTTTCTGCGTGGCAAACTCGCCGCGCAAGGCGGCGTGCCGGTTGGTAAAGCGCGCGGCAAATTCATCAAACGCGGCCGGCCTGATCTGAGCGTCCGCTGAACGCGCCGCGGCTGTTTTGGCGCTTGAATCATCATTGCGGTTTTTATGAACCGCATCGGCAACGGCGTCCGGCAATCTTTCCCGTCCGGGTTTTTGCTTCAGGCGCGGCAGCGTGCGGGGTTTTTAGGGATTGAGAGTTAATTGAAATTTCGTGCGGGTTTTTAAAGGGGGTTCTCGTCAAGACACCCTTTCAGGTTAAAGCCGTGCTGCGGACTGCCGGCCTTTATTGATAAAACTCCCCCGGCTGTGCCATTGGCCTGCCGGTTGTTATTACGCTTTACCGGCAAGCCGGGGGTTTCTTTTGGTCCTGACTTCGTTTGCCCCGCTTGCGCACTTCATCTCCCCGCTTGAGCCATGCCATGCCGGCAATCATTATGTCGTGCCGGCCGGCGCCGGGTTTTTGTGAGCGGAATATGTAAAAAAACCCCCCGTAGAAAAACGGGGGGTTTAGTTTTTAACGGTGAAACCGCTTATTTTTTCTTGGCGGTTTTTTTCGCCGGTTTCTTGGCGACTTTTTTGGCCACTTTTTTCACGGCTTTCTTGGCGACTTTCTTTACCGCCTTTTTGGGGGCCGCTTTTTTCACAGCTTTTTTTACAGCTTTTTTGATTGCCATAATCCAAACCTCCTCATCACATTTCAACTGCAATACATTGGTAAATATACTTTATTCCCGTCGAAATGTAAATATTTTTTTTGATTTTTAAAAGGTTGAAAATATCCGCGGGAAAAGCCGCGTGTGGTTTTTACCGTCGGGCGGGCGTGTTTTTTTTGCCGCCGCGCGTTTAGTCAGGCGCGTTTGAAACGTTCAATCATGGCGGGAATTATTTCATACAGGTCGCCGGTGAGCGCGTAATGCGCGTGTTTCATTATCGGCGCTTCGGGATCTTTGTTTATGGCCACGACAGTGCCTGACGACCGCATCCCTGCGAGATGCTGCACCTGTCCGGAAATACCCGCCGCAATATACAGTTTCGGTTTTACCGTGCGGCCGGTAAGGCCCACCTGATGCCGGAATGAAATCCAGCCTGAATCCACCGCCGCGCGCGACGCGCCTACCGCTCCGCCCATCGCCGAGGCCAGCTGCCTGAGCAGTTCAAAACCTTTCGTATCGCCGAGCCCTCTGCCGCCTGACACAATCACTTCCGCTCCGCCTATGTCAAGTTCTTCCGACAGCTCGGCGATGAATTCCTTGAATACGGCTTTTGAAGTGAAGTTGTCCGGCCGGAACGGAAAATTCACAAGCTCGCCCGTGCGGCCCGGCTGGCGTTTTGCCGGTTCGTATGTAAGCGGACGCAGGCTCACCATTTCCGGCCGGTGATTCCGGCATGCGATAGTGGCCATGAGATTGCCCCCGAAAGTGGGGCGTGTTGCGTGCATGAGTCCTGTCGCGGAGTCTATCGCGATATCGGTGGCGTCGGCGGTGAGTCCGGTTTCCAGTTCTATCGCGGCTTTGGCGGCGAGCGAGCGGCCTATCGTGCTTGCCGGTATGATCACCTTGTCCGGCTTGTGCTCGCGCACCAGCGCGGCGAGCGTTTTAGCGTGCACGCCGTCCACAAAATTTTCCAGCGCGGGCGCGTCAACGATATACACCCGGTCCGCGCCATGTTCGACAAGCGTTTGCGAAAACCGCGCGACGTTATGGCCCAGCAGCACCGCGCAAAGCGGCGCTTTAACCGCATCCGCCAGCGCGCGCCCGCCATTAAGCAGTTCCAGCGCGGTCGGGGCCAGCGCGCCGTGCAGCACCTCGGCGTAAATCCATACGCCTGCATAGTTTCCGCGAGTGGTTTCGTCTATTCTCATGGTCGCTTAAATAAGCTGTTTCGCTTTGAGCGCGGCGAAAAGATTTTCGGCTTTTTCTGCCGGCGTGTCGCCTGGAATGGTCACGCTTTCCATTTTCACGGACGGCGTGAACGTACGCACCACCGACATCGGAGAGCCTTCCCTGCCGAGCCGGGCGTTATCGCATCCGATCTCCGCCGCGGAAAGTTTGCTGATGACGGCTTTTTTCGCCGCCAGCCGCCCTTTAAGCGACGCTATGCGCGGCGTGTTTATTTCCTTTATTACGCTTATTACCGCCGGCAGAGGCAGCTCAAGCACGTCGGTCCCGTCTTCCATAAGCCGCTCTACCGTAACCGAGGTTTCCGTGACTGCGGCGATCCTGCGCACGAACGCCGCGTTCGGCCAGTCCAGCCAGGTGGCGAGCTGGGGGCCGATGTGGCCTGTGTCTGAATCGTTGGTCTGTTTCCCGCACAGCACCAGCCTGATTTCGCCCGCCGTTTTTGAAATATGTTTTATGGCCTGCGCGAGCGCGTAGCTGGTGGCCCAGGTGTCGGATCCGGCGAGCGCCGCATCGCACAGGTGATAGCAGCTGTCGCCGCCGCGCGCCACGCTGTCGCGCAGCACTGCTTCCGCCTGCGGCGGGCCCATCGTCAGGGAACTGACGGAAGAACCCGGCAGTTTTTCTTTTGTGCGAACCGCCTCTTCCAGCGCAAACTCATCAAACGGATTCATGGCCGCTTCGATCCCGGTGCGGACAAGGCAGCCGGTTTCCATATCCACTTTAACCGAATCCGATACTGGCGTTTGTTTTACGCAGGCGAGTATATGCATGGTTCTAGGCGGCGTATTCTTTGATCAGCGCGGCGGCTATCTCGTTGCGCTGGATGTGGTTGGTGCCTTCGTAGATCTGCGTGATCTTCGCGTCGCGCATGAATTTTTCCACCGGGAAATCCGCCATATAGCCGATCCCTCCGCACAGACACACGCATTCGTTCGCCACTTCCATCGCCGTTTCCGAGCAGAACAGCTTGGCGATGCTGGCCTGTTTGGTCCAGCGGCGGGCCTGCAGTTTTTTCAGCTCGTCGTGCAGGGAGGTCTCGTTCGCGACGGCGTTTTCGAACGCGGGCACGAATTCCCGGTCCATGGCATGCGACAGCTGGCGCACCAGCGCGCGGCCCGCTTCCACTTTGCAGGCCAGATCGGCCAGCCTGTGCGAAATCGCCTGAAATGACGACACGGAGTGTCCGAACTGGGTGCGTGTTCTCAGGTATGGCACCGTTTCGTCAAGCGCGCCCTGCGCGATCCCAAGCGCCTGCGCGGCCACGCCCGGGCGGGAGTAGTCGAGCGTTTCCTGCACTATCAGCAGCCCGCGCCCCTCGGAACCCAGCAGATTGGACTTGGGCACGCGCACGTTGTCAAACACCAGTTCGTAGGTGGGATTGGCGCGGATGCCCATCTTGTCCTCTTTTTTCCCGAACGTAAAGCCCGGCGCGCCTTTCTCGATAACCAGCAGGCTTATTCCGCGCGCGCCGCGCGCGGGGTTGGTGGACACAGCAACGGTGTAAAAATCGGAAACCTCGCCGCCCGAAATAAAGTGTTTCGAACCATTGACGATATAATCGTCCCCGTCGGATACGGCGGTGGTTTTAAGGGCCGTTGCGTCGCTGCCGGCTTCGGCTTCCGTAAGGGCGAACGCGCACAGTTTCCTGCCGGACGCGATGTCGGGCAGCCAGCGCCTGCGCTGTTCCGGCGAGGCCATCAGCAGAATAGGCATGGCGCCCAGCGCGCTCGCCGCCAGCGCCAGCGCTATGCCGCCGCACGCGCGTGAAAGTTCTTCCACCGCGAGCGTAAGCTCCGTAATCCCCCCGCCCATGCCGCCGTAGGATGAATGGATGTTCAGCCCGTATAAATCGGCTTTGCGGAATTCCGCTACGATTTCCCAGGGCATTTCCTGAACGCGGTCATAATGCGCGCGCACGGGCCTGATCTTTTTTTCCGCTATTTCATGAGCCAGCTCGACAACCGCTGACTGGGTTTCCGTAAGTTCCATGTACTCCATGTGGTACCTCTTCAATCCTGGCCCGGAAGGGGTTGTTCCTGACCGAGATTTTCAAGCGCCGCTTTCGCCGCGTCCTGTTCCGCCTGTTTCTTGTTTTTTCCGCGGCCCCGCCCCAGCACGCGCTTTTTCATCCGCACTTCAACGGTGAAAACCTTGTTGTGTTCAGGGCCCATCGTGGAGAGCAGTTCGTAGTCGGGCGGAACCTTGTATTTTTTCTGAACCGTTTCCTGAAGCGCGCTCTTGTAGTCGGCGTCCAGTCCTTCCAGCGGCTGCTGGGATAATCTGTTGTTCAAGATCTGTTCAGCCGCTTTGTATCCGCCGTCCAGAAATACCGCGCCAAGCACTGCTTCCATGGCGTTGGAAAGGATGCTGTCGCGGTCGCGCCCGCCGGTGCCCAGCTCGCCCTGCCCTAACGACAAGGCATTACCCAGCCCGACTTCCCGCGCCCAGATCGCGAAGAATCTGCGCGAGACCAGTTTTCCTTTCAGCTTGGCGAGTTTGCCTTCGCTGCAATCCTGTTCCGTATGGTACAGATAATGAGCGGTAATAAGCCCTGCCACAGCGTCGCCCAGAAACTCCAGCCTTTCGTTGCAGGCTTTCATTTTGTGTTCCGAGGCGTATGAGCTATGCGTCAGGGCTTCATTTAAAATGTCCGGGTTTTTGAACTGGTACCCGATTACATCCTCTAACCGCATCAGTTTACCGGCTTAACCTACGGCCTGTTTGATATAGTCGAGCGCTTCCCCTACGGTTTTGATTTTTTCGGCCTTGTCGTCGGGAATTTCAATGTCGAATTCTTCTTCGAGCGCCATGATCAGTTCCACCGTATCGAGCGAATCCGCGCCCAGATCGTTCACGAACTGCGCGTTCGGCGTAACTTCAGCGGCATCAACTCCGAGCTGTTCCACGATGATGTTTTTTACCCGTTCTTCGATATTCTCAGCCATTATAGCCTCCTTGAAAGCTATTGTAAATCCGTTAATGTAAGATGGATATTGCTTTGCTGCCTGTTTCTCCAGTTAACTGTTATTTTACACAGTTTTCGACGGCCTCCGCCATGATTTTACATGAACATTCCGCCGTTGACGTTTATAACCTGCCCTGTTATATAGGAACCCCCCTCGCCCGCCAGAAACAGCACCGCCTGCGCGATGTCGCGGCTTGTGGCCGCCCGGCCCAGCGGGATGGACTCAAGAATTCTGGTTCTGAGTTCCTCTGCGAACTGCGCGGTCATGTCGGTTTCCACAAAACCCGGCGCGACCGAGTTGACACAGATGCCGCGCGAGGCGAATTCCCGCGCGTGCGCTTTCGTCAGCGCGATCAGCCCGCCTTTCGCTGCGGAATAATTCGGCTGGCCGGCGTTGCCCGTCTGCCCCACCACCGACGAAATGTTTATGATCCGGCCGCCCCGCTTTTTCAGCATCGCTTTTGAAAACGCTTTCGTGATTAAAAACGCGCCTTTTAAATTGGTGTCCAATACCGCGTCCCAGTCGGACTCGCTCATCCGCATCGTCAGCGTGTCGCGCGTTATGCCGGCGTTATTGACCAGAATATCCGGCACGCCCAGCCCAGCGATCGTATTTGCCGCGAAGGCTTCGCAGTCGGCGGCGCGGGCCACGTCGGCCTGCAGGCCCAGCGTCTTCACTCCGAACCGCTGCGCGAGATCCGCCGCGGCGGCTTCCGCGCGCTCCAGCCCGGTCGCGCACAGCGCGATACCGGAGCCCTGCTCGGCCAGTTTTTCGGCTATTGCAAAACCGATGCCCCGGCTGCCGCCAGTAACGGCTGATATCTTTCCTTCAAATAATTTCATTTTCGGGTTCCGGTGTCTGGTTTTTCTGGCGGGATTTTATATCGGCGATTACGGTTTTCATTTCTTCACCCGCGTTGCGCCGCGCAAGCATGGCGGCGGTGTTGATTGCGTTATACATGGCAAGCGGGCCGGATTTCCCGTGCGCTATTATCACATTCCCGGCTACGCCTAGCAGCGGCGCGCCGCCCACATTATCCGGATTTGTCCGGTCCCTGATCGCTTTGAAAGCCGGCTGCGCCAGAAACATGCCCGCTATGGAAAGCGGCCGGCTTTTCACTTCTTCCCTGATCAGCGTGAACAGCGTTTTGCTCAGGCCTTCGCAGGCTTTGAGGACGACGTTGCCGGTGAACCCGTCGCACACCACCACATCCACCGTGCCTTCCGGAATGTCGCGGCCTTCAACAGGGCCTTTATAGTTGAGCCCGCTCTCTTTCAAAAGAGGAATTGTATCTTTCACGAGCGAGTTGCCTTTGCACTCTTCCTCGCCCATGGACAGTATGCCTACCGTCGGGTCCGCCACTCCGAACACCGCTTTGGCGTAAACTATGCCCATCGCGGCGAATTCAAGCAGCTGCTGGGGCTTGCATTCGGAATTCGCGCCCGCGTCAAGCAGCAGGCAGTAGCCTTTTAGCGTGGGTATCGGCGCGGCTATCGCCGGGCGCGAAACGCCTTTGAGCCGTCCGAGCTTGATAAAGGCCGCCACCATCACCGCGCCGGAATTGCCGGCTGATACGAAGGAGTCGGCGTTCTTTTCCTTTACCAGCTCGGCGCATCTGACAAGGCTCGACAGCGGTTTCTCCCGGCAAGCGGAAACAGGCTCGTCATCCATGCCTATAACATCAGGCGCATGTATGATTTCGAGCCTGTTTTTGATGCCGGTAAGGTCTAGCCTGGCCAGCTCCGCACGGATGACTTCTTCTTTCCCTGTCAGCAGAACCGTCAGTTCGGGGTTGTTCCGCACCGCCCGGATGGCTCCGGTCACATTGGGTTCCGCGCCGAAGTCACCGCCCAGAGCGTCAACAGCTATTCTCATTGTCGGAAATCAGCTAAACGGTGGCTGTTACTTTTCGTTCTTGTCCGCCGATTTCTTGTCCTCGGCTGACTTTACCGCTACAACAACCCTGTCCTTATAATACCCGCAGGAAGCGCAGACCTGATGCGGCGTTCTGAGCTTGCCGCAGTTGGGGCAGGTGGAAAGCGAAGGCTTTACCAGCTTCCAGTTCTGTGCCCGGCGCGAATCGCGGCGCGCGCGGGAATGTTTACTCTTTGGATTAGGCATTTTAAATGCTCCTTTACTTGCTGTCTGATTTCTTTAGATCTTTGAGCAAAGCGAACGGCGAAAGCCTTTCCGGCTTGCAGCCGCATTCTTTCTCATTCAAATTCGTTCCGCAGACGGCACACAGCCCCTTGCACTTGTCATCGCACACAGGGCATATATCATTCGCCAGCACGAGCGTCTGCCTTACTGTTTCCATTATATCAATTATTTTACTTTCGCGCGAGAACGTTTCCTCAAACTCTTCACTGAATTTGCAGGAGAATTCCTTGAGGCAGCGCGAGCAGGCGAGCGTTTTCCGGCCCTTTATCCGGCCCCACGCCAGAAAGTCGGCGCCGCCGACCGATATATCGAGCTTCAGCGTCGCGCTTTCAACCGAACCCGGCTCAAATACCGTGCCGGCGAGATCGTCGGGCTTGAGGCGGACGGTGCATTTCATCCCCCCCAGCGCGAGCAGGTCGTCCGTGCGGAACCGGAGGTCTTCGGGCAACTGGTAATGGTCAACATTTCTCATGGTCAGGCTCCTGTGTGCGCTCCCGCACAAAGTAAGGCGCGCGCGAGTTGATCTCGAAATAGGTTCTGCTGATTACCTCCGACAACAGCCCCAGAAGTAGCACCTGCACGCTTACGATGCCCAGAAAAATCGCCACGGCGAAAAGCGGCTGGTCCTTAACGAAAATGCCGAGGTGATATTTTTTATAAAGAGTCACCGCAGCGAGCGCCGCCGCCAGCCCGCCCAGCGCGAGCCCCGTGCCGCCGAACAGGTAAATCGGGTTGCTCAGATACCGGCCCATGAATTTCACCGTCGCCAGATCAAGCAGCACTTTAAAAGTGCGCTCAAGACCGTATTTAGAGTCGCCGTTTATGCGGGGTCGGTGGTTGACTTCGATTTCCTTGATGCGGGCGCCCAGCGCCCCTGCGAGCGCGGGCATGAACCGGTGCATTTCGCCGTAGAGCCGCAGTTCTTTTAAAAAGCGCGCCCGGTAAAGCTTCAGGGTGCAGCCGTAGTCGTGCAGGCGCACGCCGGTTATGCCGGAAATGAGCGCGTTGGCTATGCGGCTGGGCAGGGTGCGGGTTATGGCGTTGTCGCGGCGGGTTTTGCGCCAGCCGCTTACGATATCGGTGTCCCGGTCGAGTGCGCGGAGCAGGGCCGGAATGTCGGCGGGATCGTTCTGTCCGTCGGCGTCCAGCAATACGATCAGTTCACCGTGCGAGTCGCTGATGCCGGCCGCTATCGCGGCGGTCTGGCCGCAGTTGCGTCCGAACCGGATGCCCCGCATGAACGGATACTTGCGGCAGGCGGCGGTTATCTCGGCATAGGAATCGTCGGAGGAGCCGTCGTCAGTCCATACCGCCTCGCAGTTGAGGCGGCTGTTCTCCGCCACGGCCGCGATTTCAGCCGCAAGCGCGGCGATATTCGCCTGCTCGTTGTAAACCGGTATGATTATGCTGATCAGCTGGCTGCGAGGCATTTTCGTCACTTTGAAAGCAGCAGATGCGCGTAAAGCTCCTCCTGCTGCCGCACCATGAAATCAATGTCGAAATCCGACAGGTCGGTTTCGTTCGCCGCGAACGCGATTTCGGCCCGCAGGTCGTCGTTCTTGAGCAGGTGGATAAGCGTATAGGACATCATTTTCGTGTCGTTCTGACGCACCAGAAATCCATTCTTTTCATGATGGATGATATCGGTCACTCCATCGGTCATATAGGCGACGCAGGGCAGTCCGCTTTTAACCGCCTGCACCAGACTGCGCGGCAGGCCTTCCCATAGCGAAGTGAGAATGAAAAGCGAAGAAAACGATAAAATCTGTCCCACATCCCTGCGCCAGCCCGGGAACAAGCACCGGTCCGCGATTTTAAGTTCGGCTATGGCGGCTTCCACTTCCGGCCGGAGCGGCCCGTCACCCAGATACAGAAACACCGCTTCCGGGCAGACGTTGAGAACATTGTACGCCACCGTCACGAAATCAAGCGGATTTTTCTGGGGTTTGAGGTTGCCCACGCTGACGACTATGGGCCAGTCTTCAGGAATGCCCAGCTCTTCCCGCAGCGCTGTTTCGTTGACGTTTTTTGGCGGATAGCCCGACAGTCTTATGCCGCTTCGTATCAGCCGGCGCTGCTCCTTCGTGCCGATCTGCAATTGTTCCGCCAGCGCCATATTGGTTTTTGAAACGAAAATCAGTTTGTCGGCATAGCGCGCGCATCTGCGCTCCAGGCTCTGGAAAAATTCCTCAGCCCGTTTTGGCTGGGTGCTGTTGAACCCGAACCCGTGAAAGGTATGAACTATAACCGGCACGCCCGCCAGTTTTCCGGCGATGCGGCCAAGAATTCCCGCTTTTGACGAATGCGTGTGAAGTATCTGGGGCCGCTTGCATAACAGAAACCACCACAGCGAGATCAGACAGAGCAAATCGCCCAGCGGATTTATTTCCCGTCTGAGAAAACGGAAAAAGTGAACCCTGATCCCGCTGCGCCGCACTTCTTCATCCAGCATTCCGCCCGTTCCGCACAGCAGATGCGTTTCAAACCGGGCATGATCCAGATTCCGGACGGTGTAGATTGTGTTGGCCTGCGCGCCGCCGAGCTCGAGTTTGGTTATCAGGTGAAAAACTTTTATTCGTTTTTTATGGTCTGGCATGTTTTTCCCTATGATTTTATTTCCGTGCCTGGAAAATAATGTTTCAGAATGGTTCTGTAGTCATAGCCGGATTCGGCGGCTTTCTGCGCTCCTTTCGCGCACAGCCCCCGGCCGGAGCCGGTGCCAATGCCGCGCACCAGAAAATAAGCGATTGAACTGCCGTCGTAAATCGGGATGACGTAATAAAAATCCGACCGCAGGGTGCCCGCTGCGAGCAGCCGGTTGAATTCCTGCGGGGTTAACGTAAAACTTTTGTCCCGGCTTTTAACCTCCACGGCTGTTACGGAACCGCGCCGGGTCCAGCCCAGCGGGGATACCGCGGTGACGGGCCGTGTTTTGTAAAGCCGCTTGAAGCGGGCGTTTACGGCGTCCGCGTCTATCAGCACGGTCCATTTGTCGGCGGCCCATTCGGTCGCCCAGCGCGGAGCGCACAGCAGGTCGGCGGGCGGAAGCGCGAGTATGCGCTGCACAAGCTGCGCGGGACCGGGCGGCAAAACCGTTGTCGAGCCGGAATCGCGCGCGCCATATTCCGTGGCTCCGCCGCACGCTTCGAACGCGCCGGCTGGCGCGGTGGTGTCAAGCACTTCGCCCGCGGTTGCGGAGACTGCCTGCACCGCCGCCTGTATTTCGGTGTTTATTCCGCCATACAGCAGACAGGCTTTTGAATCGCAGAAATTATACAGCGTGCCGGTGCTTGTCCGCACGGCTTCGGTTATTTGGGTGCGGATCGCCACAGCCAGCGCTTTTAACGCTTCCGGCTCGCGCATGCCGAACCGCAAAGGCATCATTGCGCCCGGCAGGAAGTCCTCCACAGTCGTGTTGTTGACCAGAATAAAGCCGGCTGAATCAGGGATGACAGTCAATGCGCCGCGCAGTTCCTTGTCATCAAGCATTTGTCCGAGCGGACCAGGAGCTTCCGCGTCTTTGACCAGAATGCCCGCGCCGCGGGTTTCCGGCTCCAGCCGGAACGGCTGGCTGGACAGATATTCCACATTCCCCCAGTTGTTCAGAACTGCCACTTCGCGGGTTTTGGCGTTGAAATGGATTGTCCAGTTATCCCCGCGTTTTCCCCGGCTGATAGGGCCGGCGGCCAGGTCGCAGACCGCGAAGCTGGAGGCGGCAATGAAATTCAGCTGCAAAAGCCGCGCCGGCGTGCCGTTGCTGTCGGCATACAGTGCGGCGTTTAACGGCGCGGAAGGAGTATTGCGAAAAAATCCGTTTAGCGGCGAGCCGGCTCGGGTGCGCGGGAAATAGCGCGCGGCATTGCCGTCCAGCTTTTTGTTGAGTCTGGCGAGAGTCGGCCCCACTTCAGGCGCATCCGGTTCGAGCGAGGCAAGTGTCGAATACGTTTGCCAGGTGCGCAGATAGTTGCCCGTTTTCGAATATAGCTTGTAGAGTTCAAATGCCGCGCTGTAATTCATCGAATCATGCTTGAGCGCCTGCTCGAAATAGATTTCGGCGGACGGTTCCTCCCCCCGCTCCACATTGAGGAGGCCCAGCATATAAGCGGAGAATGAAATGGTGTAAGGATCGGTAGAATAAACGGCTTTGAGTTTCTTGTCCGCGTCCTTGAATTTCCGGTCGAAGAACAGGGCCAGCGCCTCTCCAATGCGCGAGTCCGACGTGACGGCTGGCGCGTCCGCCATGGAAACCGCCCGCTGAAACGCTTCAACCGCCTGACGGTTTTTGCCCGCGGACAGATATGCCCAGCCCCGGAACAGCCCTATCACAGGGTCGTTAGCTTTGAGTCCGGACGCTTTGTCAAAGTAATCCAGCGCGGTTTTGACCTCGCCGTTGAAATAGTGTATAAACGCAAGGTTTTTTAGTGCGAGAAAGACTTCCTGCGTGCTGGACGAAGCCGCGATTTTCTGGTAGCGCTCCATACATTCCGCGCCGCGTCCGGCGGCGCAGGCTTTGGCTGCGGCGGCAAGCGCGTCCGATCCGTAATATTCCGTTTCGGAAACCGGGGGCTGCTCGCCAGCGAGCGGAACCGGCTCTTCCGCGGCATCATCAGGCGGCAGACGGAGTTCGCTGCGGGAGGTGGCGGCAATAATTTCCGGTCCGGCGGGTTGGGTGGCCGGTTCCTGCGCTAAAGCGAAACCTGCGGCAAAAAAAACCGCGAGAATTCCGACGTCAAACGCATAACGCCTTCCTCTAAAGTACACCATAAACCAAGTATAACATAATTAAAATGCATGCCGCTATGACTTTGCGGACGGCTTGATCATCCGGGCGTCGGCTCCGCCTGTATTGCGCGTGAGCCGGAACCGGCGGTGCGGCTTGAAGCGCGCCGTGCAACGGCGTTGGCGTTCACCGGCAACGGGTTCCGGCAATCCTGAATATGGCATTGCGGTTGTTTGTGCGCAGTAAAAATAAAGCCCTCCGGGTGCGCCGGAGGGCTTTGGAGAAACAGACCGGTCGTTTATCCCGCGCTGGCGGGGTCCGGCACAGCCGCATTGTTTTGCGCGGCTTTTTTGCCGCTGCCGGAACCGATGTTAAGGCCTTTATAGATGACGTTCGACAGAATCTGGCCGATTCCGCCCGACGCGAATTCGGGCATCCGCTGCCCTTTTATCAGCCCTTCGCTGTCTTTCTGCACCATGCTGTAGACGAGGTTCTTTGTATTGTCATAATGGAAAAGCTCGACGACATTGCCGTCCGCGTCTTTGCGGGTAAGCCAGCAATGCGCGTCATTCATTGTGTCGGTCCCCCCGATTTTCGGCAGGCCCAGCACAAAGTCGGACGAACCCAGCCCGTCCATTTTAAGCATATTGCGCAACAGCACCGCTTTGCCCGAGCAGTCCGAATATCTGCCTACGATGCCTTTGTAGGTGGATATGGCCGCGGCTTCCTCGGATGAAATGTAATATATCGGAGTGCCGTAAAGTTCGGGATGCGCGATCCAGGTGATTTCTTTCTCGATAACGGCGGCCCAGTCATCGGGAGTCACGGGGTTGTACTTGGTTTTCATTTCGGCATAGAACGCGTTTGTGTTTTTACCCGCGTTCATTGCCGAACCGGATATAGTATAGTAACGATACGCGCCGATTACCGTATTTCTGGCTCTGTCGCCGAACGACAGGGCTTCTTCCCCCGAGGCCATCTTGCCGGTTACATTGCCCAGCAAAGCGTTTGTGCCGACCGCGGCTCCGACCATCAGCCCGGTTGACAGCAGCGACGCTATCCCTATCCGCGCTATTTCGCCGCGGTTTTCGGATATCGTTTTCCCCAGCCTGCTGAAAAAATTTGAACTCTTTGAGCTCTGTTCTTTTTCCGGGTCCGGCTGCGATGCCGCCGGGTCAGCCGCGGCGGCCTGCTGTTTCTCCGCCTGTCTGGCCAGCCGTTTTGCTTCCATTCTGGCGATCGGTTTCCCCAGCACCTTATACGCGGCATCGTAGGCGACTTTGCCAAGCTTTTCACCCGCGCCCAGCGTGGCGAATGTCAGGCCGAAATAGGTCACCAGCGGGTTGCCGAGCACCACGCCGCCGAGCAGCATGGAAACTCCGGCCCCGATGCGCAGTCCGGTTGAGTGCTTGGCGATATAACCTATAACCGGTTTCGCCTTGCCCAGCGAATCCTTGTTGAAATCAAGCGACTTGATTATCGAACTGCTTACATGGTAGGCCGCCGCCGCGGGACCCCACAAAAGACCGCTTATCGCGCCGATCCCGGCGCCTGCGCCCAACGCGCCAAGCGTGCGCGCCAGCCGCCCTTTCCAGTTGTCGGCCGGAGGTTTGCCGACAAGCGGGTTCCATTTGGTTTCCTGCGACTCGTACTCTTTCTGTTCCTGCAGTTGCTGCTTCTGCTGCTGTTTCAGGGTCTGGCGTTCCTGTTTCTGCTGCTGTTTAAGGGCCTGCCGCTGCTGTTTCTGCTGCCGGCGCAGGTCTTTCGCGCTTAACCGTGCCGCGCCGGATTCGGCAGCGGCCACAGCCGGCTCCGCGCCGGATTTTTGCGCGCTGCCGTCAAAAAACTGGTCCGCGGAAATTTTTGCATTCGCCAGATTTGCCAGCGCGCTTGCGTTTTTCCCGGATAAAGCGACGCCTTTCGGCGGGAGGACGGATTTGACTGTCCCGGTTGAAGCGGACGCGCCCGCTTTTGCGCCGCCGGCAACGTTCCTGGCTGTTGCCGTGGCGGCATGCACGTCGGTTTTTGCAGCGGATTTGTCATCGTTATCCGCTTTGCGCGTTTCCGTGGATCTGGCGAGTACCGCAAGCGCTTTGCAGCCGTTTCGTGTGAGTTTCAGGCCGTCCGGGGTTTTGCTTGCATATTTTGAGGCCGCTTTTTTATCCTGCAAATGCGACAGGAGCGCTTTTGCCAGCGTTGTTTCAGCCTGGTCTTGCGGGCCGGAGGATATCACGTCCAGCAGTTTGCGGCTGACGGTTTCTTCCAGCGGGCGCAGTTTCTTGCCGGATTTGGTAAAAAGAATGCCGTTGGCCTTATTCAGCCCGCAGAACCCCAGATCCGTTACCGGCGAAACTTTTACGGGCGAAGCCTGCTGCGCGATTTCCTGGCGGTTTGCGACGCCCTGCGCGTAAATCAGCGCCGGTTCGCTTGCCGATAAAAATACAAGCGCGGTTGAAAGCCATAATGAAATGAATTTCCGCATATGCCGTTTTCTCCTCCGGGAAATTTAAACGGGCACTGCTTCCCGGACAGCCATATATTATAATAAACTTTAAAGCATCTCTGTATCAAGGGGCAAAAGGCCTAGAGCGGGCATGGTGCCGCTTCATATTTGAATCCGGGTGTGCCTGCACAAACCGGCATCATTTTCCGAAGCGCCGGTATTTTGTTAGAATCTGGCTAATGGCTTCCGATAAAAAAGACACGTCGCCCCTTCTGTTCAGCCGCTGGACCGAAAACCGTTTCTTCTGGATTCTGACCGGACTGTGCGCACTTTTGTACTTCGCGTTTCTGGGCGCGCGCGGACTGTGGGATCCCGGCGAAAGCCGTTACGGCGACCTCAGCCGCGAAATGCTTGATACCGGCAACTGGCTTGTTCCTCATCTCAATTATTCGCTGTATTTTGAAAAACCGCCGCTCGGTTACTGGCTTAACGCGCTGGCGATGAGGATTTTCGGAATCAATGAAACCGGCGTGCGTTTTACCACCGCGCTGGCGGGGTTTGCCGGAGTGCTGGGCACCTTTTTCTGGGCGGAAAAGGTTTTCAGCCGCCGCGCCGCGCTTCTGTCGGCGGGTGTGCTGATGAGTTCGGCGGGCTATTTCGCCTGGTCTCAGATCCCGGAACTGGACATGCTTTTTTCGTTTTTTCTGTGCGCCGGGCTGGCGCTGTTTTATCTTGCCTTCGAGCTTAAGGTGCGGCCCCGGCTGCTGATGCATCTGGGCTATCTGGCGCTGGCGGCGGCGTGTCTGGTTAAAGGGCTGGCGGGCTGGGTGTTTCCGTTTGTGATTGTGCTGGCTTACCTTACTCTCACACGCCAGTGGCGGCGATGGAAAGAATTTTATCCGGTTTCCGGCATTCCGCTTTCGGTTTTAGCCGCCGGCTGGTGGTTCGCGGCGGTTGACCGCAGGGAGCCGGATTTTTTCAATTTCTTTTTCGTGGGAGAGCATTTGCAGCGGTTCGCGACCACAAAACATTCCCGGACCGGGCGGCTGTGGTATTTTATCCCGGTGGTGCTGGGCATGCTGTTTCCGTGGACGGCCGCGCTTGTCCCCGCAGTAAAACGGCTGATAAAGGAAGGCTGTTTCAAACTGGCTTCGCCTGCGGCGAAGCCGTTTATCTATCTGGCATTATGGGCGGGTTCGATTTTCACGGTGTTTTCGATTTCCAGCTCCAAGCGGCCGCCGTACATGGTGCCGCTGCTGCCGCCTCTAGCTGTTTTTATCGGCTGGTGGTTTGACCGGGTGTGGAGTGAAAAGGAAGGTTTGTCCGGCTGGTTCGCCGTGCCCTATGCTTTGCTGGCGGGGCTGACCGCCGCCGCGCTGTTTGCTGCGCCGCGCCTGCTGCCGTATTTCGATCCGGCGGGCCTGCCGGACGTGGCAGTTCCCGCGTTTGCGCTGCTGGCGGCGGCGGGCCTGGCGCTGTATTACGCGCGCAAAGGCAACACGCCG
>JAQVSV010000042.1 GCA_028700325.1 Elusimicrobiaceae bacterium
GTCGGGCATGTCGGTGGAAAAGTTATGGGATATCGGGCGGAAAGCGTCGCTGCGGTACGCCACGAACGACGTGAACGCGATTGGCCTGATCCGGCTGATTACGGCGGAACGGCTGTTTTCCTCCAGCAGAATGGAGGATTTTATCAACACCAGCATTGGCGACATGCAGTTTAGCGATCTGAGGATTCCGTTCGCCTGCGTGGCCATGGATATCAGGACCGGCGCAAAAGTGGTGTTTGAGGACGGCGACGTAGGGCTGGCCGTGCGCGCCAGCATGAACATACCGGGCATGTTCGAGCCTGTGCGCTACCGGCATTACGAACTGGTGGACGGCGGCGTGATAGACAATGTGCCGGTTGACGTGGCTAAAAAAATGGGCGCGGACTGGGTGTTCACCAGCCTGATCCAGGGCGATCTTTCAAAAACCTCTTTCAATACCGTGTACGCGTACCTTATGCAGGTGATGGATGTGCGCGGCTCGATTCTGGTGCAGGACGAAATCAGGGATTCTAATTTCATTCTGCGCCCGCCTGTCGGGCATATAAATTTCGTGGCGTTTGAAAAGGCTTATTACGCCGGCCGTACCGGGCTGGAAGAAGCGTACAGGCATATAGATGAAGCCAAAGACAATGTCATGCTTTTTTCAATGGACAGTATTTATGGGGCGTATGCCCGGTAGGCGGTTTTTTCTGGCGGTTCCGGCCGCGCTGCTGATGCTGGGCTGCGGGTGCGTGTCCGGTCCGCGCCGCGAGGAAAGCGAGCTGCGCGCCGGCAAAAACAGTTATCTGGCAGGCAATTATATTTATGCGGCGGCGGAGTTTGACCGGATAATCGCCACCCGGCCGGATTCCGATATAGAAGCCGGCGCTTATATCGGGCTGGGCGCGAGTTATGAGGCGCTGCATAATTACGGCGAGGCGCTTACCACCTACCGGCTGGCCGTGCAGCTGCATCCGAAAAGTTCGCAGCTTTTGCTGAGGCTGGGCGCGCTGTATTACAAACTCGCGCTTTATCCGCAATCGCTGGCGGTGTACACCACCGCGCTCAAGCTGGACCCGGAAAATGTGACGGCCAATCTGGGAATCGCGCGCACTTATATGAAGACGGGGTATCTGGTTTCCGCCGCCAGACACTACAAATCCGCGATAGATTCTTCCGGCGGAAACTACGGCATGCGCTACGCTTATTCCGATTGCCTGTTCCGGCAGCGCAATCTGCTGGGCGCGGAAACCGAAGCGCTTAATGCGCTGTCGCTTAACCGCGCCGATCCCGATATCTGGTTTCTGCTGGCGCGCATACAGTTCGAGCACGGCAATCAGGAGGCGGCGTTGCGCAGTATTGAAAGCGCGTCGGCCTTGTCGGGCGGACGAAGCGATATTGAATCGTTCCGGCTGATGTGGCTGTCGCAATTCGGGAAACTTGAGCTGGCGGTGCCGCTGGCCGATACTCTCATCGGCAAATATCCTGACGATGCGCTTATTAAATGGACCGCCGGGCTTGTGTACTTAAAGGCCGGCCAGCGGGACAAAGCGCGCGTGACGCTGGCTGAGCTTGCCGGTTCGCGGGACGACACTTTTATCAGCCGGTCCGCCGGCAGACTTCTTGAGGCAGCCGGTTTGGCGCAGAAACATTGACGTCGGCTGGTCTCGCGTTTTATAATCCGTATCCGCAGGGGGAGTATCGTTCCCGGTATTATTTAAGCCGGATTCCGGCGCGGCTGCCGGACGAGGATCAGTAGTTAACCCGCAGCAGTAAAATTCCGTTTTTGTTTTCGTAACCGGGAACCGGCTCGAGCCAGTCGGGTATTTCGCCGCGCGCGAGCGCGGCGGCGAATTTCTGGTTGCCCGGCAGCAAGGTTGAGCCGGGGCTGATAAACAGTGCCTCGATATTGCCGGCCCGGGCGGCGGCGAGCGCCGCTTGAGGTGACGCGGCGTTTAAAAAATCCGTGTAAATTTTCAGCGCGGCCGGGATGCGGTGATAGTTGCCGAACACGGCTTTATGAGGTGTCCAAAAGACCAGCAGCGGCGCCAGCCCGGGCGACACCAGCACTGTTGCTGGTTGGGATCCAAGCGCTTTGGCGATTGTGCCGTTCTCGATTTCGCGGATCATTGAACTTTCAGTTTTATCGGCTGTATTGGTTTGCTCGCGCGGAAGGAGAAGCGTGAGCAGCGGCATTATGCACACCAGAAACAGTGCGCCCAGCCCTGATCCGACAAAGCCCCAGTCAACCAAACCGCGTTTTGGAGGCAGCTTGCCGCGCAGCCGGTTGCCCAGCAGTTCGCAAAGCGCGGCGCCGGGTATTATGAAAAACGGCACGCTGTAGGTGAACCATCTGAATTCGCGCGCGGTCAGCAGTCCCGCGACGATGCAGAACGCGGCGATAAACCGCCAGCCTGCCCGCGCAGAGGCTTCGCTTTTCACGGCATAATACACAGCAACCGCACCTGCGGCCAGAAACTCCAGCCAAAAGATCAGCTGAATGGATATCGGGAACGCTTTCCAAACCGGCAGGCATTCGGCAATTGACTCGTAATAGCTGCCGTTCTCCGTTCCGGAAACCTGCCGGACAAATTCCGGCAGCAGCGGCGGCACAAAAAGACCGGGGAACAGTCTGTGCAATACCAGTCCGGCCGCGCAGCACAGGCCCGCAAGTGCAATGGCGCGCGCGGCTGGCGAGTTTAGCCGCCAGGTGCATGCGCCGGCCAGCGCGATAGCGCAGCCCAGCCCGGCAAACAGCGCAAAATGCGCTATGGATACCATGTCATATTCCGCAGTAAACACGGCTGCGGCGGGATATTCTATGGCCAGCGCGCCCGCAATAACTATAGCCGCGCAGGCCGGCATAATGGCAAGCCGGCTGGCATAACGCGCAACCGCGTAAGGCCACCATATCAGCAATGCCGCCGAAGCCAACGCCGCGGCCAGCAGGAACTGCACGCTGATCCACACTCCCAGACCTGTCAGTGCGCCAGCCAGCGCAAACAGCAGGCGATCAGGTTTCCGGAATATCCTTATCACGACCGCCGCCAGTGCCGCCGCCACAACCGCCTGGATATTATGATGATCAACATTGCCCGGCATGAAAAGCGGCGCTAAAAACGGGTTTAAAAGAGCTGCTCCAAGCGCAAAAAACAGCGCGCCTGGCGGCAGACGCATATACACCATGCATGCCAGCACCGCCCAGACGAACAAGGCGAATAATACGGCTGGATACCATCTGCTCCATTGAAGCAGCGCGGGGCGCAGGCCTTTGTCCTGTGCAAAAAAATGCGCGCCCGCCAGCAGGAGCGCGTCTACCGGCGCGGTCCAGTGGATATAAAGCCCGGCCGGGGGTGCAATGTCGGCAACGAGGTGTTCCCCGAAATTCCGTTTCTCGTGAACCTGCTCGGCTTTTAGCAGGCGCAGCCATACGTCGGGATCGTGGGCGGGATTTATGGCGGTGTCGGACGCGCGCGACCACAATGCCGTTCGCACCGGCACTGTCGCCAGCGCGAAGCCCAAAGAGGCGAGCACACATAACGCGAGCAGTTTCTTATGGTAACCGGACATGCACTAATTATAGCCAAATTTTCCCGATGATAATAAATTTATAAATTCCGCTCGCACAACCCGGCGTTGGCCGGCACGGCATAATGATTGCCGACACGGCATGGCTCAAGCAGGTGGATGGAGTGTGTAACCCTGCGCAAGCGGGGGGAGTTTCATGTGTCGGCGATACTGAAGCCGCCGCGGAGTATGCGGAGAGTTAAGCCCGGGCGAACCATTTCCGGCCAGCGCCGGGCGCTTCTTTTGCCGCAAACTTGTCCGGCCTGCCGGCAGTGTTACATGCCGCAGTTGCCTGCCTGCGGCCTGCCGGCTATTTTATTGCTTGCCGGGCCCGCAGGATGTTATGAGCGGGATCAAACTTGGCTGTCGCGTGGTCTTGCCGCAGGGCGGTTCATAAAAAAACTCCGTGCGAGTTCATTTCGCACGGAGCTGACATCATTTGGCGATCGTATGCCGTTTAAAAAACAATCATATTCACTTGTAAGAATTTTTGCGTTCAGAAGCGCATCGTCCGGGATGCTGTTTCATGTTGTCACGGCGTACCCGGAACCCGGATTAAAAATCGGTGCGGACGAAGAGCGAGTCCAGCTTGAAGCCGTGGGTATCGTTCCGTTTGGTGACAGTAAGAGTGAATGACGCTATGCCGCCCTGATTGCCGGTAATCAGCTCGTAAGTGTAATGCCGGTCCTCTTTGTTGAAATTTTTCATTCCAAGAAGAATCCAGTTTGTGTCATCGTCCATTTCCAGCGCCTGATAGGCTCCTTTAAACGCAAATTGCCGTTTTTCAGCGTGCCAGATAAGCTGCGCCCGGGCATAGGCTTCTCTTTCTTTAGCTTTGTTGGAAGACGAGCTTAAACTGCTGATCCCGATTGAAAGCATGATCGCCGACAATATCACGACAACCAGAATCTCCAACAGGGTCATCCCTGCTTTTTTTGTTAACCGGTTGTTCATTATAATCCTGACACGAAGTGTATATGCCCGGAAAGCCGCCACTCCACCACCACCACATCAGGTGTCAGGGCGACTTTTCCCCGTGCGTAAGTCGTCGGGGTGAACGCAACGGTAAGTAGATCCGTCAGCAGGCGGTATTCATAATAATATTCGCCGTCTGTCGAGTAGGGAACCAGCCGGTAGACGGCGTATGCCTGCCAGAATTCGTCGTTCCACGAACCGATGTTGGTGGCGTTTTTATCAGATGGCGCTGTTGTTATATTATCGCCGAATGTGACAGCCGGGTAAATCAACGCGGCGGCGGTTACCGCCAGTGCGAAAATTATAGTCTTGAATTTCATTTTAATGCTCCTTGGCCGTTCTGTTGTCTTAGTTATTCGAATGAATCCTCATATTGCGATGAAAAATGCATATGCCCGGTTATCCGCCATTCCGTTACGACCAGATCGGGCGGGACTGACACGGATGTGGGTGCGTTCGGCGTGCTTGTCGCCACCCGGAAATTGCTTTCGGCCATAGCTGGCGTCGCGACTTTGCTGTAGTAGTAATTGTAGGCAGTATCTTCGGTTGCGATCGAGGTTGTCGTGGTGCCGTCTTCGTTGAGCGTTTCCACAACCACCTGGCGTGTGGCCACGCTTTTTGTCAAATTGTAAAAATAAGTGGAGAAAATTCCTTCATCACACCATGCTCCGATGCCATAGCTGTCGGCGACGATCGGGTGAGTGCTGTAAAACGCGGTGGCGATATTATCGCCGAACGAAACGGTCGGCATCGTCACCAGCAGGCAGAAAATAACCGGCAAGCCAAGCAATAATTTTGATTTCATACTGTTATTCCTTCGGTAGCCGCTATTGCTGTCCCATCGGCGGCATGAATGTAGTAGTGAACTCGTAGCGGTCTGACCCGCTCTTTACGGCTTTGCTTATCGCCTGCCGGCGTAACGCTCCAACGGCCTGCGGCGGCACATCCGGCCGTTTTTGCCACGCGGAACGGGACAGCCAGCCCACCCCGAACCCTGTGCCCAGGCACAGCAGCCCGATCGCCAGTTTTACTGGAAGTGAATATGTCCGGTTACTCGCCATTGTGTCACGACCATTTTAGGCTGAAGTGTGATGCCCCAGCCGCTGTTGTTTTCAAGCACGCCTGCGACGGTGTTGCCTGTCGCCTGAAAAGACGTCTGGCCTGCCAACAGGGAAGCTTCGCTCATGGTTTTGTAGCCGGACAGGCTGGTAACTATCGCGCTCGCGGCGCGCCAGCGTTCATCATACCACACGCTGGCGGTGGTTTCTGCGCCGGTTCGGTCGCTGAAATTGCCGTCACTGCCGATAGGTGCGGATGCCATTGCGGTATTATGCCGGAAAAACAGCCCGCCAACTATACCGCCCAGAAAAAGTAGCAGATACAGCCATGTAATGGATTTTTTCATTGCTATCTCCTTAAAAGAGCCCCCGTGTACGGCTCCGTTTGCATCAAAAAGACTTTGGCCACTGTCGAAAGTCAGGAAAAATGAATAGAGCGCTACATTCCGCCCAAACCGGGACCCATCTCTTTTATAAAAAACGGAAATGCCCGTTTTCCACCAATAATCAGGGTGTACCGGTACCCCATCCCGTAAGGTGAATCCGTGCTTGCTTCAATATGCCATTGTCCCGATACCTGCGAAACCACATATGTTATCGTATAGTCCTTATAGCGGCCTGAATAAGCGTTTGTCACTCTAAACGTAAATGTTTTCGTGACTTTTTTTGTGGAAGCGTTGTAGCCTGGGCAGTTTCTGTATATCTGGCGGTTCCGTATGGCCATTATCGCCGTGCTTGCCCCGGTTTCACAAAGGTAATATGCGGTTGTGCGATCAAGTGTTAATTGCAGATCATCAACACGACCGCGTGTCAGAATACTTAGACACGCGATCGTGGATGCCATGAGAGCTACCATTCCGAGAACCAGCATTAATGCATAGCCGCGGCGGTTCCTCATTAAACCTGTTCTCATTGCTAGTTACAGCTGGCCCGCACCGTAATTCCGGCTCCGGAAGCAGTAACCGTAGTCAGAGGGAACACCCCGGTGCGCACTACGGGCTTTTCTCCGGTTGCGCTGACGGAGTTCATCGTAATAGCGACCGATAAACGCCGCGTGTCATTGCTGAACTGCACGTTGTTCACTCCGTTCAAAACCACATCATATGCAGTCGACCGGGTGTCGGGCCGGTACCGCAGCTGATCCCCGACCAGCGCAAACTCTTCGGTCCGGCTGTTTGACGCATCTCTGTAAGTGACGGTTTTATTGCTATTGGTTATCGCAAAGCACTCGTTGCCGGAATATCTCGGAGCGCGTTTGATGCGCTGCACAATGGCTTCGGCGGCGAGATTCGCCTCGGTAACGGGTAAAATGCTCTTGTCAATATTCGCGCCGGTCTTCGATACATACATCGAAACGGCGCTGGCTGTTATGACCATGCCCGAAAGCAGGCCTAACGCAATCAGAAACTCCGCCAGACATAAACCTTTCCTGTTCATATTGCCCCCTGAACAAACTCATTAGATTACCGCTTTTGCGGTTTCATTACTCCGGTTCGCTCAAATGTCAACGGGCTTTATCCTTCCCGGGTAAGTCCGACAAAAAGTTCGTGGAAGGCGCTTGCCCCGACAAACAAAAAGCGCAACGGCTATTTCGGATCGTTTCTTCATCTGCTTCAATCCATTGATAGTATAACATCCGCCCGCCTGTCTGTCAATGGATAAAAATCGCGATTTTGCGCATCTTTTTATTCTTGTTCCCAATCAAATTCCGCAAGCTCAAGATGCAGCTGGTCGTTAACATGGGAGAGCGCGATCAGGGATAATTCGCGCGACCGTACAGGCCCGTCGGGAACGTCCTGCCAGTAGATTTTGACATATTGCTGGAATGCGTTATAAAAAGCCGGGTTGGGGGCCGTTTCATAGTAAATCTTCACCGAATACGGCGCAGCTATCGGCACCAGGTTCTTCGTCAGCGGACCGATATCGCCGAGCATATCGAAAGGCCCGTAGTTCGGACCGTAAAAATAGGTCCATATTTTCTTCGCGTACCCTGTGCTGTTTGACGTGCCTCGGGAACTGCAGACATTCCATAACGCATAAGTCGCGCCTTCCGCGTTGGTTGCCCCGTAATACTGGTATTTCTGTTGGAACGCATGCGCGAAAGTGATGGATGAACCCCACTCCAGCAGATCCCGGAGGATGTTTACGGCGGTATAGTCGTAAGTGGTTCCCTGGCTTATCCGTTTGGAAGAGGCCATGAACTTGAAAAACACAACGCTGGAGAACGCCATTATGGCGCTTGCTATGACAATCTCCAATAAGGTAAGCCCGCGTTTTCCCATTGTCACGATAATCTTCCGCTTCTACATCCCGCCCAGGCCGGCTCCCATTTCCTTTATGAAGAACGGAAACGCCCGTTTTCCGCCGACATGCAGTGTATATCTGTAGCCTGCTCCGAACGGTGAGGAAACGCTTGTTTTGATGCTCCACACCCCGCTCGGTTTTGTAACCACATACCGGACAGGATAAGTCCGTGCGGTGGAGGTGTCAAAGCCATACTGCGAACCGATGGTTATATTAACGGTCCGCGTTACCGATTTCTCGCTTGAATTGTATACGAAACCTGCGGGCGGCGTGGTGCTGACATTTCCGTAGCGTATGTCTAAAACCGCGATGCTGGCGGCGCTCTCGCAGAGATAATACGCCGTTGTGCGGTCCAGCGTCAACTGCAAATCGTCCAGCCTACCGCGTGTCAGAATGCTTAGACACGCGATAGTGGACGCCATAAGAGCTACCATTCCCAGAACCATCATCAGGGCATAGCCCCGGTTCTTTGCCGCTTTCTGTGCGATCATTACTAATTGATGGTGCCTCTGCTCGATGTGGTGTTTACGGGGAACACGCCGGTGCATACGCTTGGCTTGGCGCCGGCGGTCGAAGCCGCGGCTGACTGCATCGTGATCTGCACGGACAGCCGTTTCCCGTCTTGAATGAATTTCAGGTTGTCAACGCCGTTGAGCACCACGTCATAAGCCGAAGAAGTGGTGTCGGGCCGGTACCGCAACTGGTCGCCGACGAACGAGAATTCTTCGGTCACTGTGCCCCGCGAATTTTTGTAAAGCACAGTGCGATTATCGCTGCTGACCGCAAAATAATCGCTTCCGGAATATTTTGCAGCGCGTTTGACGCGCTGCACTACGGCTTCCGCAGCGAGATTGGCTTCGGTGATGGGCATGATGCTTTTGTCAATCTTCGCGCTCGTATTGGCGACATACATTGATACGGCGCTGGCTGTTATGGCCATGCCCGCAAGCAGGCCCAACGCAATCAGAAACTCCGCCAGACATAAACCTTTCCTGTTCATATTGCCCCCTAAAAAGGAAGTTTTAACTGCAGATTCCTCTGCTTTGTGCATATACGATTTTCAACTCCTCAATCGAAACCGGTTTTCTGCACAATAGACAAACCTTTGCGAAGAAGTTTAAATACTGCACCATTTTCCTTTTCGGTTTGTCACGGTACTGCTATGCTAGCATAACCCTGCAATTCTGTTCAGTCAATAATCCAAACAGGTTATTCCTGCCCGGAAATCTTCCTAAGAGGGCAGTTTTTCCCAGTTGAAAGTCGTCACATCCAATGTAAACTGGTCGTTGACAAGCGACAGCGGGATTACGGAAAGTTCTTTATAGCGCCAGGGCCCGTTCGGCACGTCCTGCCAGCGCATGGAAACGGTTACTTGCGTCGCCGTATAATACGAACTCGCCGTGCTGATATAATACATACTCAGGCTGGTCGGCACGGCTTTCGGAAGCAATTGCGAGTTATACATATAGTAAGCGCCGGGAGTTACAGTCAGGGCCGTGAATGGCCAGTATATCTGGGGCAGGCTGGCGTACACATTGCCATACCAGGTGTTTGCCGGATAGCCGTCAACGGTCGGTGTGGAGCCCTGGCAATAGACCGTGCCGTTGTTGGCGGCTGCGCAGGTAAGCTGCTGGATAAGCTGTCTGGTGCTTGATACCGTGGAGCCCCATTCGACAAGTTCCCGCAGCAGATTGACGGCGGTGTAGTCATATTCGGTGCTGCGCGTCAGCTGTTTGGACGATGCCATGAACTTGAAAAACACAACGCTGGAGAACGCCATTATGGCGCATGCGATTACAAGCTCCAGTAAAGTCAGACCTCGTTTGCCCATATGTTCCTCCCGGAAATTTTTCGGAACAGGATATCTGGATATGATACCTCCATAACGCGCTTGCGTCAAGAAGGATTTTGCTTATGCAGGTCAGGGATGACTTCTTTCAAAATCCATTCACGCACCGCCGCGCTTTCGTCTATTGATTTCTCCCAGAGATATTGCGGACTGTAATAAAAATCGCTCGAACGCGTGCGGTTGCGGTATACCGCTATGGCGAACATCAGTATGCCTATGTCGCTCGGGAGCCGTTTTTCGCGCAGTTCCGTGTAATTGGTGTCGGCGTTTGTGGGCTGGCCGGCCAGCACGGCGTCCGGAAGGCGGCTGGCCAGATCCACAAAACTCAGGCAGGAACTGATGCATTTGCCGTCGATCAGAATAACGGCGCGCGCGCTGGAAGCCGTGCCGGGCGCGGCGGCCGGCTGCGGCGATCCGGCAAAATCAGCCGTTTCGCCTTTTCGCGCGAAGGCGCGGCCGTGCTTGAGCGCAACGGCCATGTTCTTGGCGGATGCGGTGAACTGTTTCAGGAAAATGCTGTTGGTGCCGTACGCTTTTTTTACGGCCGGGATCATTTCATTGGTCAGGTATTGAAGATTTTCGCGGGAAGCCCTGAATTCCGCATAAACGGGCTTCAGACCGGTTGTCTGCCGGCGCAGGTAATTCGTAAACCCGGAGCCGTACAGGCTTTCGATCAGTTCATTGCCCCATACCGAACTGCCGCCGCTGTTTCCGCGTACGTCAAACACCGCATATTTCGCGCCGCGGTACTGCGGCATGGAAGCGATGATCGCGCGCATTTTGATTTCGCCGGCGGGGTCTAACGCGAAACTCGGAAGCGTTATCCAGACGATGCCGTCGGCCGGGGTTGTCACTTCCAGCGGGTCGCGTTTGTAATCCGTTTTCGTCTTGAGATTGTCAAGGGTGATCGTGCGATACGAGAGCGGAAGAGCGGTTTCTTTCCGGCCGTCGGAAAACACGCATTCCTGATACATCGGTTTCCAGGCGTTGGGCGCGTACAGCAGCAGCTCGCGTGAGTACACGGTCCATTCCGCAGGCAGGTTCGATTTCGCGGAGCTGAACGGAAAAATGTGTTTTTTCATTATCTCGCCGGGCGTAAGTCCGTCGCATGAACGCAGCGTCCAGCCTTTCTCGGGCAGCGCGCCGGGGATCGTCGCTTCCGGTTCAACTTCGATTACCCGGTATTCGCCGTCCTGCTTCTCTATGATGAAACCCGGCCACATCGTATATCCGCTGTAAGGCCGGAACATGAGTGAAATATGCACGTCTTTAAATCCGCCGGCGTAACGGCGCAGAAGAGCTTTGTAATCGGTATGGTTTTTTATCACCGCGATATCTTTTTCCGCTTTTTTGTAGCCGGAATTCAGGTACCGCCGGAACCAGGGGTTTTCGCGGTCTTTGGGTCCGGGGTGGTTGTCGGCGATCGTTTTATATATAAATTTCAGGTCGCGCCGCGCATAATCCTGCCATTCGTTCGCTGCCGAGGGAACGCAGAAAAGGGCAAAAAGTTGAACCGCAACATATAGTGCGCGCATATTTTCATCATAGCATATTACCGAAGTAAGGCTTTGAACGGCGCACAAATTGATGATATACTACATATAATGCGGAAATTACGACAATTGATGGCAGTTCTTTTTCTGGCGCTTGCCGGCGCGCAGGTTTTTGCCGCCAGTTATAAAACCAGCGAAAACGAACTGGAACTCGATGTCGCCGGCAACTGGAAAACCGTCAAAAAAGATGACCCGGACAATATTCTTTCCATTGCGTCCGGCAACAATTCGATTTCGCTGATCCGGCGCGCAGACGAACTCAGCGAGCGGTACCTGAAAATGAGGCTGGAAGAAGCGCTTGAAGGCGTGCGCGCCAAAGGCGCGCGGCCGGACGGGATCATAGTATCGCTTGACATTCACGGCGCGGCGCGGTTCCATTACACGCTTTATTCCGTCGGCTCTGACAATTACATCATCGGGATCTTCACTTATGCCGGCAAGTCTTTTGATTTTGAGGGCCGCAACCTTGATTCCGCCGCGCTTGAGGAACTGGTCTGGTCAATCCGTTCTCCGGGCGAGAAGGTGAAGCCGCGGGAGATCCGGGTGGCTGTTGCGCCCGAACCCGTGAAACCGGTTAAAAGAGCAAAAAAATCCCGCAAACCGCAGGTAGCCGCTGAGCCTGTCGCACCTTCCGCGGAACCGGTGCCGGTTTCCACAAGCGTGGCCGCGCCGGTGACAGCTGAACGGGATATCGTCATCCAGCAGCGCCGCGGGCTTGGCCCGCCGGTTACGACTGTCATGCCGGACAAGCTCGACATGCTGCTTAAATCCCGCACGCGAGCGGCCAGGCAAACCGCTTTGGCGGGCAGATTCAAGGTCAAACCGTTCCTGCAAAGGCGCGCGCTTTCTCCCGGCATAGCCATTGTGGGCCTGGCGGTGTGGCTGATAGGCTTGACAGGGCTGCTGGTTTTTTCGCGTCCGCTCGGCTATCCGAAACTCAGCCCTCCGCCCAAGGATCCGCCGCCCGACTGGTTTTTCCCGTTTACCGTGGTGCGCGGCACTGGCGACGAGGGGATTTTGTATCGGATCCGCAGCCGGCACGGACAGATACTTAAAGCCCGGTTTGAAAGCCACGGGCACGGCGGTCTGGTTTTCGGGGTGTACGGAATACTGGTTTTGCATGCGGTCTGGAGCCTGTGCGCCGCCACTCCTGGCTGGGCCGGTTTTACCGCCCGGCTGGCGGAGATGCCGCTTGGCGGACTGGTGCTGTCGCTGCCGGAACTGCCGTTTTTGCTGGTGCTGATATGGAGCCTGTTCAAGCGCATGGTTTCAAGCCAGAAACTTTTCATTTATGACAAGGATGATCTGCTTGTCCTGCAGGCCCGCCCTTTTGGCGGCTCGGTTTTGTTTTCAGACGGCAAGGGCAAGGAAGTCGGGCGGCTGCGCCGCACCGCGGGCAAGCTGTTCGGCAGGCGCTGGCGGTTTTCAGACAGCGACGGACAGGAATCGTTCGTCATAAAAGACGATCATCCCGTAATGCTTTTCGCCAGGCGGCTTTTCGGAAATCTTGGCGGGAAACTGAGCGGGCGGTACAGCTTTTTCGCCAAGGATGCCCGCGCGGGGTTTGTGCTTAACGACCCGACCAGCGTCAACGGTTTTCAATATCACTGTGATTATGGTTTTGCGCGGCTGGCACGTCCGCTGCACATAGTGGGCGCGCTGCTGTATGCGCAGTCGTCGGAAATAGATTACCGGTATCCGTGGATATGAAGCCGCCGGCGCATACCGTGCTGGTCTTGCGCCACGCGCAATGCGCGGCTTAGAAAATTGAGGAAACGGGAATAAAGCCGCGCAGGAAAAGGAATCTGTCCCGGAAAATCAGAGCCAGCCCTATCAGCATAAGGAAAATCCCGGCCGCCGCGCAGCTGTAGCGCACCAGTTTTTTATATTTCGCGAGCAGCGCCAGCGCCCGGCCCGAAGCGAACCCGGCGGCGATAAACGGCAACGCCAGCCCCGCCGAGAAACAGGCCAGCAGCGCCATGCCGTGCCACGCGGTCGAGGAAGACGCCGCCAGCGCCAGAAACCCTGCCAGTATCGGCCCGATGCACGGGCTCCAGCCCGCCGCGAAAGCCATGCCCATAAAGAACGCGCCCGCATAGCCTGGCTTGAACCGGCTGAGCTGAAGGCGTTTTTCATACATCAGGAATTTAAAGTTCACCAGCCCGGTCAAATGGAGCCCGAACAGTACCAGCAGCCAGCCGGAAACTGCTGAAATCACGCCGCTGTTCCTGAACAGGAACTGCCCAGCCGCCGTGGCCGAGCCGCCCATCAGAACGAAAACCGCCGAGAAGCCCAGCGTGAAAAACACGGAGCAGAAACCCGTGCGCATCATTGTTTCCCGGGTCGAATCGCCGTGGCGCAGGTCTTCGAACGACACCCCGCCTACGAGCGACAGGTAGCCCGGCAGCAGCGGCAGCACGCACGGCGAGAAAAAAGCCGTCAGTCCGCCCAGAAAAGCGTATATGTATTGCATGGTTTTCACCCTCCGCCGCGCCGGGGAAATCCGGTCAGCGGCCAGCCGGCAACTCTGTTATCACCAGCAAGCCGCGCGCGTTGTTTTTATCCCACCGCGCCTGTTCCACGCGAGCCATTACCTGTTTCCACAGCCCCTTGTGCCTGAGAATAAGGTCGCACACCTCGCGGGCCGCGCCTTCGCCGCCTTTCGCTTTTGTGACATAATGGGCGGTTTTTTTTGTTTCAGCTGTGGCGGACGCCGCCGCGCAGGCCAGGCCCACTTTGCGCATAATGGGGATATCGGTCACGTCGTCGCCTATATACGCCACTTCCTCTGACGAGATTTTTTCGCGCCGCAGCAAATCCTGCAGCGGAGCCAGTTTTGAAAGAAAACCCATGTACACGTATTTCATGCTCAGCATTTTGGCGCGTTCAACGGTAATTTGCGCGTTGCGGCCGGTTATAATGCCGGACGATATGCCGAACGCCTTTAACTGCATGATGCCTATTCCGTCAAGCGCGGAAAAACCTTTCACTTCCTCAAACCCGCCGCGCGGCGTCGGCAGAAAATAAAGTTTTCCGTCGGTGAGAACCCCGTCCACGTCAGTCAGCAGCAGTTTGATTTTTCCGGCTCGTTTCTTCAGTTCGGCGTTGGTCATGCGGATCTCCATGCATTAAAGTTTATCAATTATTGAAAGCTCGGTCTGGCGGGAGCGGTAGCCGGGCGGCGGCAGCTGCGGGTCTGCGGCGGCGAGTTCGTCGGCGGCTGTGGCGCGGAGCCAGTCCCGCAGCGGCGTTGACCGCCAGCCCAGCGCGTGTTCGGCTTTTGTTATGCCCAGGACATAGTGTCCCGGATGAAAAAAAGGCGACCAGTCCGGCCCAAACCCCAGTTTCAAAAGTTTCTCATAAGGCGCGCTTGCGACATTCTGTTTCAGATTCAGTTCCTGCGCCGAGACGGTGATGAATTCCCTCAGAGTGATTGGCGCCGAGTCGCCGAAATGAAAAGTTTCCCACATGGTTTTGTGCGGGTTGTCTATGACGGCGGACAGCGCGCGCACGCAGTCGCCGGAATAGATATAGCGGCGGTAATAGTTGCCGCCGTCGGGCAGGACGAGCGGGAACCCGTCCGCCAGCCTCAGCCAGTAGGAAAGCGCGCGCTGTCGGGGTTCGCGCGGGCCGATTACAATCGGGAACCGTGCGATACAGACCGGAAAGTCCACCGCCAGCCGGGCTTTCAGGAACACCGCTTCGGCCTGATATTTGCCCCAGGCGTAGGCGTTTGCGGGATCCGCGGCGAACCCGGGTTTCGCCGGCAGATTGTGCGCCATTTCCTCGGTGTAGGGTGAAGCCGCGCCCTCAAGCGGCAGATGCACGTCGCCGGTGCTGGTGAAAACATACAGTCTGGTGCGGCCGGAAAAAACGGTGCAGGCGGTTTCGGCGTGTGCTGGCGAGTAGCAGATGTTGTCCACCACCGCGTCCCAGTTCCGGCGCGAGAGCGCAAGCAGCGCTTCGCGGTTCTCGCGGTCGCCGTTGATTTGCGCGACCGAGTGCGGCAGCCCGGAAACCGGACAGGCGCGCGAGAACACCGTCACGTCGTCTCCGGCCTGCGCCCGCGCGGCGGCGAACTCGAGCCCGAAAAATTTTGTGCCGCCCAAAATCAGCAGTTTCACGGAGTCCGCCCTGCGCGCCTGAGCTGTTTTATCGCGCAAGCCTGAAGCGCGATGATGGTTTTGGAATCTTTCAGCCTGCCCGTTTCGACCAGTCTGCAGGCTTTTTCAAAAGGCATTTTGCGCACGTTTAAAAACTCGTCGTCGTCCGGCTGGGCCTTGCCGGGCACAAGCCCCGTGGCGATATAGATGTGCAGCGCCTCGTTGGAAAACGCGCAGCAGGGCCAGAAAGTCGTAAGTTTTTCGATTTTGCGGGCCGTGTAGCCGGTCTCCTCGCGCAGTTCCTCGCGCGCGCGTTTGAGCGGGCTGTCGGTTCCGCGGTGCATTTTTCCGGCCGGGATTTCAAGAGTAGCTTCGCCGACGGGGTAGCGGTATTGCTCGACCAAAATCACTTCGCCGGTGTCAAGCACCGGCAGCACCGCCACCGCGCCCGGGTGATTCAGGTATTCGCGCGCGGCGGTTTTCCCGTTTATCATTTCCACCGTATCAACATAAAAATCCACCGCGCCACCTTTATAGACCGGGTTTTTCTTTATGGTTTTCTCCAGCAGCCTGTGCTGTTTTTTTGCCGGCATAAAATCTCCTTGCGGGTCTGGCCCATGAAATAATTTTATGAAAATTCGCGCGGATTTCGTAATATTTAATATACGCCCTTTCATAAAAGAGGATGGCATGGACTTCGTACATCTGCACAACCATTCGGAATTTTCGCTGCTGGACGGCATGCTCAAGATCAACAGCGGGCGCGGCAAGCCCTCGGAATTCCTTAAGACGATAGCGGGCCAGGGCGTGCGCGCCATGGCGGTCACCGACCACGGCAATATGTTCGGCGCGGTGGATTTTTATTTTGCGGCGCGCGAGGTGGGCATTCACCCGATCATCGGTTGCGAAATGTACGAGGCGTCCGGCAGCCGGCTGGACAAAAAAGCCGACAGCGTCAACAGCCACCTGACCGTGCTGGCCCGCAACGAAACCGGATACAGGAACATGCTGGCGATGCTGTCCGAGGCGTATTTAAACGGGTTTTACAACCGGCCCCGGATAGACAAGGAACTGCTCGCGCAGCACGGCGAGGGGCTGGTTGTGCTGTCCGGGTGCATGCAGTCGCAGCTGTCGCAGGCGTGTTTGAAAGGCAATCTGGACGAGGCTGTCCGGCTTGCCGCGCAGTACCGCGATATTGTGGGCGACGGGAATTTTTATCTTGAAATAATGGACCACGGCATTGCCGAGGAAAAAACGATTCTGGAAGGCATTCTGGAAGTGGCCCGCCGGACGGGCCTGCCGCTCGTGGCCACCAACGACTGCCACTACCACCATAAAGCGGACTGGCAGGCCCACGACGTGCATCTGTGCATAGCCACCGGTTCCGCGCTGGACGATCCTGACCGTTTTAAAATGACCACGCACGAGCTGTATTTCAAATCCGCCGACGAAATGAAACAGCTTTTTTCCTTCTGCCCTGAGGCGATCAGAAACACCGTGGAGATCGCCAACAAGTGCCAGTTCAAGCTGGAGTACGGCAAATCCATCCTGCCGGTTTTTCCGTTGCCGCCTGACGCCGGAACCGACAACATCGAACTGTATCTGCGCGGGCTGTGCCTCAAGGGGCTGAAACTGAAACTGGGAACTGAAACCATTGCGCCGGACTATATGCAGCGGCTGGAGTTCGAGCTGGGTGTCATCAACAAAATGCAGTTTCCGAGTTATTTTCTGATCGTGAGCGATTTTATCGCCGCCGCGCGCGGCATGGGCGTGCCGGTGGGGCCGGGCCGCGGATCGGGCGCGGGCTCGCTGGTGTCCTATTCGCTGGATATTACAAGAGTTGATCCGCTTG
>JAQVSV010000043.1 GCA_028700325.1 Elusimicrobiaceae bacterium
CCGCTTTGGCGAGCGCCTTGCGCACCGCTTCCACCGGGCCCATTCCCATGACCGACGGGTCAACGCCGGCCCAGCCGTAGGACACGATTCTGGCGGCCGGTTTGAGGCTGTGTTTCTTTACGGCTTTGGCGGACGCCACCAGCACGGCGGCCGCTCCGTCGTTGATGCCGGAGGCGTTGCCGGCGGTTACCGTGCCGTCTTTTTTAAACGCGGCGCGCAGTTTGCCCAAAATGGCTGCCGTGGTGCCGGCACGGGGGAACTCGTCGGTTTTGAAAATTACGGGCTCGCCTTTTTTCTGCGGAATCACGAACGGCACGATCTCGTCTTCGAATTTTCCGGCCTTGATTGCGGCTTCGGTTTTCTGCTGGCTGGCGGCGGCGAATTCGTCCTGCATCTCTCGGGTGAGGCCGTGTTTGGCGGCCACATTTTCGGCTGTTACGCCCATGTGGTAGTTGTTGAAGATGTCCCACAGTCCGTCAAAAACCATCTCGTCCACTATTTCGCCGTTGCCCATTCGGTAGCCGGTGCGTGCTTTAGGCAGAAGATACGGCGCGGTTGACATGCTTTCGGTGCCGCCCGCCACGACAAGCTCCGCATCGCCGGCCTTGACGGCCTGCGCCGCCAGCGCCACCGCCCGCAGGCCGGAGCCGCACACCATGTTGACCGTCATTGCGGTTTTTTCAACCGGCATGCCGGCTTTTACCGCCGTCTGCCGCGCCACGTTCTGCCCAAGCCCGGCCTGGAGCACGCAGCCCAGAATGACTTCATCCACCGCTTCGGGCCCGAGGCCGTTTTTTTCCAGCAGTTTTTTTATAACCGGAACAGGCAGCTCCGCCGCAGGAATATTGGCAAGACTGCCCCCGAACGACCCGATGGCCGTTCTCAAACCGTCAACTATATAGACTTCGCTCATGGCTTCTCCTTAAACAAGGTATTGTTACGAGATTTTTTTCGCGTCTTCCAGCGATTCCGCTATCGCCTCCGCCGCTTTGTTCAGATCGCGGTCGGTGTGGCGGTAAGCTATGTAGCCGTGGTGGTACGGCTGCAGGAATATGCCGCGGCGGATAAGCCGGGTGTAAAATTCGGTGCGCACTTTCTTGTAGCGTTTCTGCGGATCGGGGTTGAACGTGATGAACGGCATCCACGGCCCGCCGGAGAACGTGCAGTCCACGCCGGATGCGGCGCAGATTTTCGCCACTTTAGCGCCGAACCTGCGGCCTTTTTCGGCTATCACGCCAAGCACGTTGTCGCGCTGCATGATTTCGAGCGTTTTTAGCGCCGCCACCTGCGCGAGGCTGTTGGGGTAGAACGTGGAACTTAAAAACACTTTTTCTTTCAGCATGTCCATGATTTCCGCTTTGCCGACCACCGCGCTGATCGCGTAGCCGTTGGCTAACGCCTTGCCGAAAACCGACATGTCGGGCGTAACGCCGAAATACTGCTGCGCGCCGCCGAGGCTGACGCGGAAGCCCGAGCGGATCTCGTCGAAAATCAGCACGGAGCCATGTTTTGCGGCGAGCGCCTTGAGGCCTTCCAGGAAACCCGGCCCGGGGTATTGCACTTCGTGGGCGAGCGGGTGCCCCAGCGGGGTGACGATGATCGCCGCCACCTGGCCCTGATGGGTTTTCAAAAGCGTTTCCGCGCCTTCGAGATCGTTATAATGGAACTCGAAGGTGTCTTCGAAAAGTTTTTCGGGAATGCCGCCTTTGACTTCCACGCACCAGTCGTGCCAGCCGTGATAGCCGCAGCGCAGCACTTTTGTTTTGCCGGTAAAGCCGCGCGCCACGCGCACGGCGGTGGAGGTCGCGTCCGAGCCGGATTTGACGAACACCGCTTTCTCGGCCGACGGCACGATTTTTATAAGCTCTTCCGCCAGTCTGTTCTGCACCGGCTGGGTGAGCGACATGCAGAACCCCTTTTTGCGGATCTGGGCGATAACGGCGTCGTCAATTTCCTTTTCGCGGTGTCCGATGATGATGGGCCCGTAGGCGCATAGCATATCGAGGTACTCGTTGCCGTCTACATCGGTTACGCGTCCGCCTTTGGCGCTGTCGAAATAAACCGGATATTCGCCGGGCACGAAATTATAGGGCCGGCGTATCCCGGCAACCGCGCCGGGTATGATGGTTTGAGCGTGCTCGTACATCTGTTCGGAATTGGTAAGCCGCAGCTTGTCAGCCATAACAGCTCCTTGGAAAGCAGGTTGGAACTACCGAATTTACAGAACCATTATAACAAAATACGGCAAAACCGGCGGCGACGGCGGGCAAGCCGGTCAATGCGCGTGTCGGTGGTGCGTGTCGGGATAATGCGGATGGGTGTGCGTGAGCGGTTCGTGCGTGTGGGAATGGGTGTGGCCCTTGCTGGGCGTAATGTCATGATGAGTGTGGGCGTGGTGGCAGTCGTCGTGGGCATGGTGGTGGGTGTGAGTCACCGGCTCGTGCCGGTGCCGGTGCAGGTGCCGTTCCCGGTAAAGCAGGGTCAGCCCGCCCGCCATTATGCCGGCAGCCAGCCATTGCGCGGCGGCCGGGCGCTCGCCAAGAAATACAACCGCGAATATCAGCCCGAAAAACGGACCCGCCGAAAAATACGCACCGGTTCGGCTTGTGCCGATGCGGCGCAGCGCGTGTATATATAGAAGAAGGCTTGCGCCGTAACTCATTGCGCCGATGCCCATCAGCGCGGCGGTCTGCCCTGCGGTGGCGCGGGCCGTGCCGAGCGAGAACGCGAGCATGACGTTTGCCGTGCCCGCCGCCGCGCTTTTAAGCCATACAAGTTCGGGCGCTGGCAGGCTGTCGAGCTCGCGGGTAAGATTGCTGTCGAGCCCCCAGAGCAGGCAGGCAAGCGCTATCAGCAGGCCAGCCGCCGAAAAACCCTGTCCGTCGGCCGGGCCGAATCCGAGCAGGGCCGCGCCTGCGGCGAGCAGCAGCATCCCTAACCAGACTTCCCGGCTGACATGCTCTTTAAAAACCAGCCATGCCAGCACGGTTGTGGCGACTGTTTCCAGGTTCAGCCACAGCGAAACCTCAAACGCGCTGGCCAGTTTTATGCCCCACACAAGGCACAGCGGAGCGAGTATCCCGCCCGAAATTACCGCGCAGGCAAGCGCGAGCTTTTTGTCTGCCGGCAATTGCGCGACCGCGCGTATTATCCGGTTCGGTTTTTTCAGCGCGATAAAAGACAGCCCCGCCGCCGCGCCCAGATATAACAGACCCGCCGCGAGAACCGGACTTGACTCGCCGACCACCGGTTTGATCAATACGGGCGAAACGCCGAACAGCGCCGCCGCCGTTAACGCCAGCGCCGGTCCGTGCGGGTTTCCGGAAGTGTTTTGCATGCATCATATTTTACAAATTAAACAGCCGCGGCCGGAGCTGTTGCTTCGCGCTCCGGCTGGCGCCGATTCCGGATTTTTTCAGGACTGTGCGACCAGCGCCGCTTTGTCGGCGTATAGAAACGCCGCGCCTTTGGGGTTGAGCAGCGAGGCGGGGCACGCTGGATCCGGCCGGTCAAGCGAGGAAAGCGTTTTCAGAACCGGATATTTCCGCTCGCCGGAAACGAAAAGCAGCAGGTGTCTGGCGTTGTTTAATACCGGCAGGGTAAGGGTTATGCGGTCTTTTGCGGGGAACGTGTCGGGGCTTTGCGTGTGTACGGCCCAATGGCCGGTTTCCTGCAGTTCGTCGCCGTATGGGAAAAGCGACGCGATATGTCCGTCCGCGCCTATTCCCAGTATCACCAGATCGAAGACAGGGAGTTTCGCGCGCGGGCCGAAGTAATTCTTCAGACGCTGTTCGTAGCCCTGCGCGGCCAGCTGCGGCGTTTTGCTGGCGGTGTTTACGGGAAATGTGTGTTCCAGCGCGACAGGGACGGCGCGCAGCAGCGCGTCATATGCCATGCGGTAATTGCTGTGCGGGCTGGACAGGGGGACAAACCGTTCGTCTGTCCAGAATATGCGGCATTTTTTCCAGTTGATCAGGTCGCGGTACGGTTCCCGCGCCAGCAGGCTGTAGAGCCAGCGTGGCGAAACCCCGCCCGCCAGCGCGACTGAAAAAGTCTGTTCGTTCTTCAGTCCTTTGTTATAGCTGTGAAGGATGTAATCCGCCGCGCCGGCGCTCAGCGTTTCAATATTTTTGAAGGTTTTAAGTTCAATGGCGTTGAAAAAGGTTTTCACAGGCATAAATCCTCCCGAGGCGCAAAACACCGTGTCAACCCCAATAAAAAACCGCCCCGACCCCCAGTTCCGCAATCAGGTTGCGGAATGTCGCGGCGGCTGCCGGAACAGCGCTTCACACCAGGCCGGGGCAGCTGTGCCGCCGCCGGGTTGCGCGTTGGTGAAAAGCTTCCACGGGAGTGCGGAACCGGTTAACCGCCCTCGTTCGCGCCTGTACTGCGGAATAAGGGGTATGTAGCGGTTTCCCTTCCAGTTCCCGGTCTGGACCGGATGCCCGTTCTTTTTCACCCAAGATTGTCGCTTTTAAACGCAAACTCATACTAGCGAAATCTTGCCCCCCAATAAGAACGTACGGCTGCATTGGTTCAGGCCGGAAACTGTCCTGCTCGAGGTAGTATACAGTGTGAATCTTAAATAGTCAATAGTTATTTTTAAAATAATGCATAATAACTATTAATCTCTTATTAAATTCTGCTCACGAAAACCCGGTTAGCAGGGGAATGAAGTGTGTAACCCTGCCGGCGGGGCAAACGAAGTTTGTGGAAGAAGCAATCTCCGGCTTGCCGGTAAAGCGTAATAACAACCGGCAGGCCAATGGCACAGCCGGGAGAGGTTCATTTCAATTTGCACGCGGCGCGCAGTTCGGCGATGAACGTTTCGGGCTGATCGGGCGTGAGCGCGAATTTTTTCCCGTCCGCTTCGACGAGAACAAACCCCGTTGTTTTCGTGGCGTACATAAGATACCGGCCAAGCGATTTGTTGCGAAAACAGCCGTAGCTGCCGAACAGGCCGCCCACTCCGAACAGACGGGCGGAGTTTTTCATTTCCGCGGCCTCGAGCATGCGCGCGGTAGTGACCGACTGGAGCGCAATGCGCGGGGAGAACAGCGGGCGGCGTATTATAAGGGAGGAATCCGTTATTTCGAACGCTTCCGGCGCGAAAAGGCGGCAGCCGATGATGATCAGCAATACCAGTATTGCCGGCACGGTGTTTGGCAAGGGGAAGGGCAATAATGGGCAGGCGGCGGTTCGCCAGGTGTTGTAGGCGGGCAGGAACGTGAACAGGGCAACCGCGAGCATGAAAATTATCGCCAGCACGGTAATAATGAGCATCTTCCTGTCATGACTGGCGGGGAAAATTTTGCGCATGGCGCACCTCGTGTTAGCGGCGTTTCCAGATTGTAACTTATTTTAGCGCGCGCCTGCCGCATGCATGCCTGCGAAAAACGGCGCAGGCCGTGCGGCCGGCGCAGCCGGGCGGGAGTTATGATCTTTGTTGCCGGCGTATTGCAGTTTTTTGCCGGCGGCGCTTTCCCGGAAAACGACAGTTCCGGTTGCTGGAATCATATGCCGGAATAACACATGGAGGCTGCAGTATGCCGCCAAAGAAACAAGGAAAGGCGGCTGGCGGAACCCGAAGCGGGGGCAGGCGCGGCGGGATCCGGCCGTTTCAACGGTATGTTTCTGGTTGCCGGCGCGCCGGCAATTATGCTACAATTACATAAGGAAAGCGGCACATACCCGCATTGACGGGTGCAGAAGAACCCGTTCCGCAAGAACGGACGGTATGTTTTTCTGTTGATTTATATTCTAAGGAAATAGTATAATTACTGTTATGCATTCATACGAACAAATTACGATACTCAAACCCCAGCTCTCCGACAAGGAGATTGCCGAGTTTGTGACGAAGGCCAAAGAGTATATCACCAGCAACGGCGGCGAGGTTGTGTCGGAGGAAAGCTACGGGCGCAAAAAACTTTCCCACCCGATCAAGCATGTCCGCGACGGATACTATTCGTATCTCAAATACAAATGCACGTTCGCCGTGCTTAACGATATCCGCCGCATGAGCAGGCTTAACGAGAACGTCATGCGCTCGATAGTCTTCCAGAGCCACGACAGCAAATAAAATGGCTACTCTCAGGCTGCCGGAACAGAATCAGGTGTTGTTGGCCGGAAGGCTGACGCGGGATCCCGAGGTGCGGTTTACCCAGAAGGGGAGCGCGTTGTGCCGGTTTGATATTGCCGTCAACCGCCGGTATCTGGACAAGGTGTCGAACGAGTGGAAAGACGATGTCACTTTCGTGCCCGTGGTGGTCTGGGGTGCGCAGGCCGAGCGCTGCAAGGAAAAGCTTTCCAAGGGCAGTCCCGTGCATGTGGAGGGGCGGCTGAAATCGGAAGAGTGGACTGACAAGACCGGGCAGAAACGCAAGACGATGGTTGTTGTGTCAAGCCGGCTGCAGTTTCTGGCATCGGGTCCGGTGTCCGAAGGCAGTCAGGCGGCGGGCAGGGAGATTCCCGAATCGCAGATCAATCCGGCGGGCGACGACGACGTGTCCCCGGCGGGCGAGCTTGACGACGTTCCGTTTTAACGGCTAATTTGAAAAGCAGGAACCACATCAGAGGTGAGAAAACAGTTATGACCGAAGAAACACAGAAGGTTGAACAGGCTCCGGTGGCAGACACCGTGGCAAAACCGTCCCGGCCGGCATCCGCCGCGCCCGGCTCGAAATTCGCCCGCAAGCCGTTTGGCAAGAAGCGCGAAATCCGCCGCAAAGTCTGCAGGCTCTGCGCCGACAAGATCGAATTGATAGATTACAAGAACACGCAGTATCTGAGGAATTTCACCATGGACAGCGGTAAAATTCTCTCGCGCCGCATAACCGGCACCTGCGCCAAGCATCAGCGCCAGATTTGCACTGCCGTCAAGCGCAACAGAAATCTTGCGTTGCTTCCCTATACCACCAGGCTGAAATAACGCGGCCCGTCTGCAATCGGAGGAGTTCACAATGAAGGTCATTCTCAGAAAAGATATCGAAACGCTCGGCAACGCCGGCGAAATTAAAGAAGTGAAACTCGGGTATGCCCGCAATTATCTGCTTCCCAAAGGGTTTGTGGTGGAAGCGACGCCCGGCAATGTGAAGAACTGGGAGCTTGGCGCGGCCCGCAGAAAAGAGCGGATCGCCAAGGATGTGCAGGACGCCAGAGCAAAAGCCGAAAAAATGGGCGGAACCGTGCTGACTTTCGTGCGCGAGGTGGGCGCCGATGAAAAACTTTTCGGTTCGGTTGGCAAGGCGGATATTCTCAAGAGCCTTGTTTCCGCGGGTCATGAGATCGCGAAAGATGCGGTTATTCTGGACGCTCCCATAAAGACCGTGGGCGACACGCCCGTCAAGCTCAGACTGCGCAAGGATGTTTACGCCACCATTTCGGTGCGCGTGGCTCCCAAAGCCGAGTAAGCTGCTTCGTATAAAAGTTATAACTGTCAAGGGAAACCCCGCTTATGCGCGGGGTTTCTTTTTTTTACAGGCAAGTGGCGCGCTGGCTGGTGCGGCCGGATCGCGGAACAGGCGTTTTGCGGCGGGCCGGACTGTTTCCGCAATCATGGACAGAACCCGGCTCACTTTATACAATATATGCACACAGTCCGCGTTGGTTTCGGAGCGTTCCCCATGCCGCAGAAAAAACATTTTAGCAAACCTTTTTCCGGGTTGCCGGCCAAGTCCGGCGACCGGGTGCCGCCGCAGGCCATAGACGCAGAAAAAGCGGTGCTTGGCTCCATGCTGATCGAGCGCGAGGCGATAGAGCAGTGCCATGAAATTCTTCAGCCGGAACATTTTTACAGCCACAACCACCGCGTGATATTCGAGGCGATGGTGGATCTTTACAACCGCAATTCCGCCGTTGACATGATAACGCTGTCGGAAGAACTGCGTTCGAAAAAGATGATCGAGCTGGTGGGCGGCGAGGTGTATCTGGCGGAATTGATAGACAAGGTCTCCACTGCCGCGCATGCCGGGCATTACGCGGGTATTGTGCGCCAGAAAGCCACGCTGCGCGACCTGATAAACAACGCCACACACGTCGTCGAGCAGTGCTATCTCGAGGAAGAGGAGCCGGAAAAGCTCGTTGATCTGGCCCAGGAGCGGATTTTCGCGGTCAGCCAGAAACAGGAGATGAAAGGTTTTGTGCACGCGAGCGCGCTTTCGCAGATCGTGATGGAGCGCATCGAGAAAGCGAACCTCAACAAACAGAGCGTGACCGGCGTGCCGACCGGCTTTATAAAGTTCGACAATATGACGGGCGGCCTGCAGAAAAGCGATTTCGTGATACTCGCGGCGCGGCCTTCGCAGGGCAAGACCGCGATGGCGTTAAACATCGCTTATCACGCGGCGGTGGAGAAAAAAGTGCCGGTCGCCATTTTTTCGCTTGAGATGGGGAAGGAAAGCATTTTCCAGCGCATGGTATGCGCCGCCGCGATGACGGATCTGCACCAGGTGCGCACCGGCATGTTCAAACGCGAGAAATGGGCCGACCTGACAAGGGAGCTGGCGCGGTTGTCCGAGTCCTCTCTTTACATTGACGACACGCCCGGGATCACGATTACCGAAATGCGGATGCGCTCGCGCAGGCTGGCTTCGGAACTCAGGAAACAGGGTAAAGAACTGGGCCTTATAATGATTGACTATATCCAGCTGATCCGCAGCGCGGGCCGGGTGGAAAGCAGGCAGCAGGAAGTGTCTGAAATTTCCCGCATGATCAAGGATCTGGCGCGCACGCTTAACGTGCCGGTGATGGCGCTGTCGCAGCTGAACCGCCGGTCGGAAGACGGCGGGCGCACGGGGCACAAGCCGCAGCTGTCGGATCTGCGCGAATCCGGCTCGCTGGAGCAGGATGCCGATGTGGTCGCGCTGATCCATCGCGAAGGCTACTATGAGCGCGATAACCCCGATCTGCAAAGGCAGGCTTCTGTCATAATAGCCAAACAGCGCAACGGGCCGGTGGGCGAGGTGGAGCTGAATTTTCTCAGCGAGTTCACCCGGTTCACCAATCCGGCCCCGCAGAATATGGATTTCCCGGAGGAATCGGCGCTTGCGCCGTCCTGAGTGCGATGCCGGAAACTGCCGTGATTGCGTCAGCGCAGATCCTGCGGCCCACCTGGGCCGAAATTGACCTTTCCGCGCTGGGCCGCAATCTGGTGAAACTGCGCGGGCTGGCGGGCCCGCGCTGCCGGGTGCTGTTTGTGGTGAAAGCGAACGCTTACGGGCATGGCGTCCAGGCTGTGGCGCGTTACGCCCAGTCGCGCGGATTGTGCGAGATGTTCGGAGTGTCCTCCGTGGAGGAAGGTCTTGCGCTGCGCGGGTGGGGAATAGCGCTGCCGATTCTGGTGCTGGGCAGCATTTATCCGTTCGAGGCGTTCCGGCATGCGCTGGCGCATAACCTGTCGGTCACCGTGTCCAGCCTTGACGCCGCGCGCCAGATCGAGCGGGCCGCCGAAGAAACCGGCCATGTCGCGCGATGCCACGTCAAGGTGGATACCGGCATGGGCCGCATAGGCGCGCGCCGGCCGGGCGCGGTGAAGATCCTGAATTTTCTGCGCGGGTGCGCGCATGTTGAAGTGGAAGGCGTTTACACTCATTTTTCCTGCGCCGATACCGATGCGGCCTACACCCGCACCCAGCTGCGGCATTTTACGGACACGCTGACGGAGTGCTCGCGCAACGGCATTGCCGCCGGCATACGCCATTGCGCCAATTCCGCCGCCGCGCTGAATTTTCCGGAAAGCCGGCTGGATATGATCCGGCCCGGGTTCGCCGCCTACGGCCTGGCGGACGGGTTCGAGCCGGTTCTTTCGCTTAAAACCGGCATTGTTTATATCAAGGATCTGCGCGGCGGCGCGAGCGTCAGCTACGGGCGCAGTTACCGGTGCCGCGGGCTTGCGCGCGTAGCCACCGTTCCGGCCGGCTACGGGGACGGGTATACGCGCGCGCTGTCAAACCGCGCGGAGATTGTGGTGCGCGGCAGGCGGTGCCGGGTTATCGGCAACATTACCATGGACATGCTGATGGCGGATGTGAGCGCCGTGCCGGACGCCGCGGTAGGCGACGAGGCGGTGCTGATCGGCCGGCAGGGCGGCGAGGCGATAACCGCCGCGGAACTGGCCGGGCTGGCCGGCACCATCCCCTACGAGATAACGACCGCCATTTCCGCCCGCGTGCCGAGGGTTTTTATAAATGAAACCGATGCTGATTGATTTTATAGGCGGACTGCTGATCAGGTTCACCGGGCGGCTGGGCGGCGCGGCGCAGATGGCGTGGGCGGCGTTCGTCTGGATGTTCCGCGCACGCATTGAATACCGCCAGGCTTTCGCGCAGTGCGTGAAGATCGGGGTCAATTCGCTGCCGGTGACGATGCTGACAAGCTGTTTTACCGGCATGGTGCTCGCGCTTCAGACCGGCAGCACGATGAAAAGCATTTTCAACGAGCCTCTGTTTCTGGGCAGCATAGTGTCTTTCGCGCTGGTCAAGGAACTGTCGCCGGTGCTGACGGCTTATGTCATCGCCGGGCGCGCGGGCGCGGCGATGACCGCGGAGATAGGCACGATGGCGGTGACGGACCAGATTGACGCGCTTTACACGCTTGGCACAAACCCGATCCGTTTTCTGGTGATACCGCGCTATATCGCATGCCTGATCATGATCCCGCTGCTTACGGTGTTCGCTGATTTCTGCGGCGTGCTGGGCGGTTTTTTTGTGGCGGCGGTCCGGCTTGACGTGGCCAGCGCGACTTTTTATGACGAAATTTTCACCTATATGAAGGTGACGGATTTTATGCACGGCTACATAAAATCCTATCTGTTCGCGTTCGCCATCGCCACGGTCTGCTGTTTCATGGGCCTGACGACGAAAGGCGGCGCGGAAGGGGTCGGCAAGTCCACCACCGCCGCGGTTGTGGTGAGCATGGTGATGATACTGATGCTCGACTATTTCGCGTCGGCCCTGCTGATAATGGTGGGGATCTAGATGATAGAGATACGCGGCCTTTCCAAAAGCTTCGGCGAGAAAAAAGTGCTTGAATCGGTCAGTTTAAAGATCGAGGACGGCACCGTTCTGAGCATTATCGGCGGGTCAGGCTCCGGCAAAAGCACGTTTTCTAAATGCCTGATCCGGCTGTGGGAGCCGGACGCGGGGCGGATTCTTGTGGACGGGCGCGACATTACCCATATAAGCGACGAATTCGAGCTTGCCGCCGTGCGCCGCAATTTCGGCTATCTGTTTCAGGAAGGCGCGCTGTTCGATTCCATTTCGGTGGCGGATAATGTCACTTTCGGGCTCAAGTATCTTACCGGCATACCTGAGCGCGAGTACCGCCGCATAGCGACGGAAAAGCTCGCGCTGGTGGGGCTGGAGAATGTGGAGGATCTGAGTCCGGCCGAGCTGTCGGGCGGGATGCGCAAGCGCGTGGCGCTGGCGCGCGCGATAGCGGCGGAGCCGAAGTATATCATTTACGACGAGCCGACCAGCGGGCTTGATCCCATCATGTCCGATATCGTAAACGATCTGGTGCTGGATATGAAGCGCAAGATCGGAGTCACGTCGATAGTGATCACGCACGACATGAAGTCCGCCGGCAAGATTTCCGACCGGATCGCCATGCTCTACGAAGGCAATTTCATCATGACCGGCACGCCGGACGAATTCCGCAATTCCGAAAACGAGTTCGTGCGGCAGTTTGTGGACGGTTCCAGTTCCGGCCCCATTAAAATGAAACTGCGCGATTTCTAGCGGTTCCTTCATATTTCCGGCTCCGGGCCGCCGTATCCGCCGCTCCGATGCGGTGCCGGGCAAAATTTTATCTGCGCAAATCCGGCCCGCGCCGGGTGCGTATTGGGGACGCGTGCCGTTGTCGTCGGGCGGGGCTTTGAACGCACGCGCAAATAATTGTATTATATATCTCTATGCGCAATGAAACCAAAGTCGGTTTGTTTACGCTGGCTGGCGCCCTGCTGCTGGCGGCCGCTATTTTCATGCTCGGCGATTTTTCCTCTTTCGGACAGTATCCGGTTTATGCCCGTTTCAAAGATGTGGAGGGCCTGCCTGACAAGGCGGTCGTGAAGCTGTCGGGCGTAAATGTCGGCAAGGTTAAAGAAATAGCGATAACGGCCGACGGAATTCTGGTGAGGATGGAAATCCACGACGGCGTGGTGATTTACAAAGACTCCGTTTTTAAAATCGGTTCCACGAGCATGGTCGGCAGCAAATACGTGCAGATTAATCAGGGCACGCCGGGCGCGGGCGCGCTTTCGCCGCAGTCCACGGTCAACGGCATAAGCGGTAAAGCGATGGACGAGATGATCACCCAGACGCTGGACCAGGTCAACAGGCTGCTCAGCGATATCCGGCGCAACGGCCAGCTGGGCGCGGAACTCAACGGCAGCATTTCCAATATGCGCGAACTGACCGCCAACATTAACGATCTGGTGGTCGCGCTGCACCGCCCGATGACCGATTCGCTGAAGAACGTGGACGAGATGACTTCCCGGCTTCAGGCCCTCACCGCCAAGGCCGACGAACTGATGACCAAAATCAACGGCGGACAGGGCACCGTGGGCGCGCTGCTGACCGACCGCGAAATGGAAAAAAACATCAAGGAAACGGTGGAGAACGTCAAGGAAACTTCCAAGCGGGCCAACGATATCCTGCACCGGGTGGGCGGGTTCAAGGCTTACTGGGAACTCAACTACCGCCAGGATCCTCACGCCAACACCGCGCACGCCGATTTCGGCATGCGGGTGCAGGGCGACACGAACCACTATTACTATGTCGGCCTGTCCAACGCCGGCAACTCGGAAAACATCTCGCGCGGCCCCGATTACGAAAAATACAACAGCATTGACCTGCAGCTGGGCTGGTATCTGCCTAAACTGGATTTCTACGCCGGGCTTATCCACGGCGGAGGCGGCGTGGGCGCGCGGATCACGCCGTTTGAGGGCACCCCGATCTGGGGCCGGCTGCAGGTGTTCGGCGAGGGCAGCGATTTCGGGCGCAACAGGACGGTGCGCGGACGGATGTTCACCAAGCCGCGCTACGACGCGGGCCTGAACGTAAAGATCAACGATTATGTGAAAGTGGGCATCCGGTCGGCCGATATCGCGGAAACAGGCGACACCCAGTTTGCCTTCAATCTGGCGTTCCGCGACCGGGATGTGTCGTATCTGCTGGGGCTGGTGAGCCTGGCGACGGTGCGCAGCACCAGCGGGTCGTCTTCGGACTGATATGAAATTCAAAACGGTTTATAAATGCCAGAGCTGCGGGCAGGAGTCGGCCAAATGGCTGGGCCAGTGCCCCGGCTGCGGCGAATGGAACACGCTGGCGGAGGAGGTGGAAGCCTCCGGGCGGGCCAAAGCGGGCGAGCGCAGGAGCCTGACGGAATTTTCGTCGGGGACGGTGAAGCTGGCCGAGTCCGGCTGTCTGGACGAAGCGCGCATCAAAACCGGGCTCAGCGAGCTGGACCGGCTGCTGGGCGAGGGCCTTATCCGGGGGCAGATGGTGCTGCTTGCCGGCGCGCCGGGGATAGGCAAATCCACCCTCATGATGCAGATAGCGGGCGCGCTGGCGAAAGACAAACCGCTTTTGTATGTGACTGGCGAGGAATCCGTGGCGCAGGTGGGTTCGCGGGCGGCTCGGCTGAAAGTGGCGTCAGACAATATTTATCTGCTGTCGGAAACCGATCTGTCGAAAATAGCCGAGTCGTACCGGAAAATCAAGCCGGCTTTCATGATAATAGACTCGATCCAGACGGTGTTTCATCCGGAACTGGCCGGCTCGTCGGGCACGGTGGGGCAGATCCGCGAGAGCGCGTCGGAGCTGCTGCGGATGTGCAAGCCGGACGGAACCGTGCTTTTTGTGCTGGGTCATGTCACCAAAGACGGGGGGCTCGCGGGCCCCAAGGTGCTTGAGCATATCGTGGATACGGTGCTTTATTTCGACACCGAGCGCTACAGTTTTTTAAGGATGCTGCGCGCGCATAAAAACCGGTTCGGCCCGACCGACGAACTGGGCATTTTCCGGATGACGGAAACCGGTCTTTCGCCCGTTGACGACGCGAGCGGTTATTTTGCCACCGCGTCCAGAACGGCCGATCTGTGCGGGCGGGCGTACACCGTGGCGATGGAGGGCACGCGCCCGATTTTCACCGAAGTGCAGGTTCTGGTGACGCCCACGCGCTATCCGTTTCCGCAGCGCATGGCTACGGGCGTGGATTTGAACCGCTGCCGGATTTTGCTGGCGGCGATCGAGAAGCATCTCGGCATCAGCCTTGAAAGCCGGGACGTGTTCATCAATCTGCCGGGCGGCCTTAAGGTAAAGGACCCGGCTCTGGATCTGGCGGTTTGCGCCGCGGTTATCAGTTCCGCGCGGGAAATTCCGTTGCCGCACGATGCGGTTTTTATCGGCGAGACGGGCATTCTCGGGCAGATATCGCAGGCGGCGTGGCTGTCAGCAAGACTGAAAGAAGCCGGACGGCTGGGACTGGGCAGCGCGTACATCCCGCGGCCGGCCGGCGGCAGCGAGCTGCAGACCGGCGCATTAAGCCTGATAATACTTGAAGAGCTGGAAGGGCTTATGCGGCGGATAGACACATTCTCCCGCAAACGGAGTTCTGCGGCGGATTAGCGCCGGAATCCGGGCCGGCGTAACGCGGTTTGGTTACGGCGGCGCGGTTCAGACGGCGATCCGCCAGCGCGCGTATACGCGCCGCAGCCCGGCATAAACGGCGGCACCGCGTCATTTTTCAGCGGCGGGACCGTGGGCCGAGAACCCGCGCAGGGGAGCATAACTTAAATCTGGAAAGGAGCAGGCAATGTTAATCTGGATACTTCGGTTTTTTGCGGTGGCTGGCGCGCCGCTTTTGACCTATTACCTCATCTCGCCGGACTGGCGGGGTTTAACCGGCGGTCTGGTGTGCGGACTGCTGCTGGTGGCGATCGAGATGCTGGTGGAAAGCATCAATCTCATGACCATCATTATCGGCATTGTGGGCGCCATTATGGGCCTTGTGGTGTCGAAATTCATGGACATGGGCATGGGCCAGCTGCAAAGCGAGCAGCTGCTTACGATGTGGACGAAGTATCATCCGCTCACACAGTTTCTGTTCATCATGCTGGGGTTGATTCTGGCGGTGCGCAAGAGCCCGGAGCTGGATGACCTGGACCGGGACCTGACCAAGATCGGCAAACAGCGCGGCAAACACGTCAAGGTCATAGACACCAGCGCGATCATAGACGGCAGGATTCTGGATATCTGCGACACGCACTGGCTGTCCGACACGGTTGTAGTGCCGCGGTTCGTGCTTACCGAACTGCACACGCTGGCCGATTCGCAGGACGGCATGAAACGAGCCCGGGGCCGGCGCGGGCTTGATATCCTGGCCCGGCTGCAGGAGAATACCGACGCGAGCTTCAAGGTGCTGGAGAAGGATATCCCGGGCCTCAGCGACGTGGATTCCAAGGTCATCCGGCTGGCTTCCGAAATGGGCGCGCAGGTGATCTCGACGGATTTTAACATGAACAAAATGGCGTCGCTTGAAGGGGTGGTTGTTCTTAATATAAACGATCTTTCCACCGCGCTCAAGCCCGTTGTCCTGCCCGGCGAAAACATGACTATTTTCGTTATGAAGGAAGGCAAGGAAAAAGAGCAGGGCGTGGGATATCTTGACGACGGCACGATGGTGGTTGTCGAGGAAGGGCGCAAATGGATAGGCAAGCGGATCGAAGCGTCGGTCTATTCGATCCTGCAGACCTCTGCGGGGCGGATGATATTTGTGAAAGCGCGCGGCAAGAACCCCGAAATCGAGATGGAAGATCCGCAGGCGAAGCAGGATTCCAAAAGGACCATGAGGCATGACAAAACGGCCTGAGCGGTTTTCCGCCGTCATCGTTGCCGGCGGGCGGGGCGTGCGGATGGGCCGCCGCAAGCAGCTGGTGCCTTTATGCGGCGAGCCGATGCTTGCCCGTGCGATCGGCGCTTTCAGGGCTGTGCCGGGGCTGGCGGAACTGATAGTGGTGACGGACCCGGAATATTTTGACATCTGCCGCGCCGCCGCGTGTGGCGCCGTGGAGCTTAAAACAGTGGCGGGCGGAGCGACGCGGATGGAATCGGTAAGGCGCGGCGTAGCCGCCGTGTCGCCGGGTTCGGCGGTGATCGCCGTGCATGACGGGGCGCGGCCGCTGGTGTCATGCAAAGCCGTTAAAGAATGCGTGGCCGCCGCGTTGTCCGACAGCGCCGCCGTTGTGGCCGTGCCGGTGAAAGACACCATAAAAACCGCTTCTCCGGACGGCGCGTTCGTGGCTTCCACGCCCGACCGGGAGTTATTGTGGGCGGCGCAGACCCCGCAGTGCTACCGGGCCGAAACGCTGATCGGCGCGCTGGGCCGGTTTCCGGACGACAGCCTCGCGACCGACGAGTCGCAGCTTGTCGAGCGCGCCGGAGTGAAGGTGCGGCTGGTGCGCGGCGAGTATTCCAACATCAAAGTCACGACTCCCGAAGATATCATACTGGCGGAGGCGCTTATGAAATCCGATTCGAAAGCCGGAACGAAAAAAATGCGGTCCGGCATTGGTTTTGACATACACCGGCTGGTGGAAGGCCGGCCGCTGGTGATAAGCGGCATAACGCTGGCGCACGACAAGGGGCTGCTGGGCCATTCGGACGGCGACGTGGTGCTCCATTCCGTCTGTGACGCCGCGCTTGGCGCGGTCGCCGCAGGCGAAATAGGGGTTTATTTTCCGCCCACCAACATGATGATCATGGGTATTTCCAGCCGCGATATCGCCGAAAAAACGCTGGAGATTCTGGCGGAGAAAAACGCGCGGCTGGTTTCGATTGACGTGATCATCATAGCCGAGCAGCCGAAGATGATCCCGCATTATCCGGCGATGAAAAAGGCGCTGATGGAAATTTTCAGGCTCGACGAAAATTCGGTGAATGTCAAGGCGAAAAGCTATGAAGGCATGGGCGATATCGGCCACGGCGACGCGATCGCCTGCCAGGCGATCGCCACGGCGGAAGTCGGATGAAATGCGCCGGTGCCGTTCTGTTTGCCTCGACGCTTGCCTGCGCGTGCGCGCAAGGCGTCAGGACCCGCTCCGGGCA